>CAYQMY010000133.1:0-6258 GCA_964418735.1 uncultured Oscillospiraceae bacterium
AATGGTCGATATCGAAGGCGACTTTTCGGGATATCTGATGATGCTGCTCGACTTTGTTCAGGCGGAAAGGATAGTCTCTTTAGTCCTGGACAAGCCGATGCGCAAGACAGAAAAGCTTCACAGGTTTTCCGCGATGGACAAATCGGTGCTGTCTGAAACTCTGAACATACTTGGCGGATCATATCTGACGGCTATATCTGAGTTAACTAATTTAAAAGTACTACAATCCATACCTTATTTAAGTATTGATATGGCAGGCGCAGTTTTAAACGTTGTCATTGCCGAAGCCGGTAAAACAGGAGATTACGCTCTGCTTTTCAATTCTGAGCTTTATAATGACGACGAAAAGCTTTTTGGAAATCTATTTCTTGTACCGCGCGATGACACCTGCACAAAATTACTTCAATCGTTAGGAATTGTGTAAATGAAATTTTCAGTTGACATTGCTATGATGAAAGTCGCTCGTCCTCCCGATCTGCTGTACTCGCTTGGGCTTGGGTCCTGCGTCGGGGTGGCGATCTATGACCCCACGGCCAAAATTGGGGGACTGATTCATGTTCTGCTGCCGTCAATAAGGGAGATTGAGGGCGCAGGACACTCCAGGACAAAGTTTGCAGATTCCGGAATCAATGAGCTGGTTGATTCACTGCTCAGATCTGGTGCTTCCAGGGTAAGGCTCAGAGCAAAAATGGCCGGCGGCGCGGCGATGTTTGCCATAAGGAACACTGCGCCGGGCGAGACAATAGGCAAACGCAACGTGCAAAGCTGCAGGGACACTCTGAAAAGTCTGGGCATCAATCTTGTGGCTTACGACGTTGGAGGCAACAAAGGCCGAACGGTTTATTTCGACGTTGAAACAGGGGCACTTACAATTAAGGTCATTGATAGGGAAGACAAAGTAATATAAACACACCAATTATTTCGGAGGTTTTTAAATGTCAAAGGTAATGATAGTTGACGACGCGGCTTTTATGAGAATTACAATTAAGAATATGCTTAAGAAAAGCCCGCACGAGGTCGTCGGAGAAGCAGAAAACGGCAGGGTAGCCGTTGAGCGCTACAAGGCGCTCAGCCCGGATGTTGTAACAATGGATATCACAATGCCGGAAATGGACGGACTGTCCGCTCTCAAAGAGATTATGAGCGTTAATCCGTCGGCCAATGTAATCATGGTCTCGGCTATGGGACAGGAAGCAATGGTCAGAGAGGCCATAATGAGCGGAGCCAAAGGCTTCATAGTAAAGCCCTTTAAGGAAGACGGAATCTTGGCTGCCATCGATAAGCTGGCTTAAGCTTATCGATCTTACTACAGCGTAAATATAGAAATAAGGTGAGATAATATGAATGTAGACGAGTCTATGCTTGAAGTATACATATATGAAACTCAGCAGCTGCTGGAGTCTCTGGAGGACACCCTTCTCAGGGGCGAAAACGAAAAAAGACTCGACAGTGACGACATCAACGAGGTTTTTCGTGTAATGCACACGATAAAGGGTGCCTCGGCAATGATGGAGTTCGAAAACGTCACTAAGCTTGCGCACTCTCTTGAGGACATGTTCTCGTTCATCAGAGAGTCCGGAGCGCCGCAGAACCAGTGGCCGAATATATTTGACCTTGTTTTTGCAGCTGTAGCGTTTTTTAACAATGAGGTTGCCAAGCTTCAGACCAAAGCCCCCATGGACGGGGACGCCACCGCTATCTATGAGAAGATAGCGACCCAGCTTGCAATATTGAAGGGCGCTCCTGAGCAGTGTGCTCCAGCTGCGGAAAAAAGCGAGAATACTGTTAATACCGCAGCAGAAAAAAGCGACGCTACAGCAAACACGGCGGCAAGCTCTGACGCTCCGTGCTATAAAATAAAGCTCGCTTTCGAAGACAACAGCCAGATGGAGAACCTGCGTGCCTTCGGAGTGGTTCAAAGCTTAAAGAGCATCTGCCTGAGCACCTGCACTATCCCCGGCGATCTGAACGCGGAGACGGCCTCCCAGGAAATTGTTAAAAACGGGTTTTTGCTCTTCATACAGACGAACGAGAATCCAGATAGAATCAAAGAAATAGTAGATGGCACGCTCTTCCTGAAAAGCTGCAGCGTTCTTCCAATTGACTTGGACGACGAGGATGTGCCCGAGACGATCCGACGCAAGAAGGAAACCGTTCATGAGGAGTTGGCGCAGGCCAAGGCTTCAAACGGTCAGGCGTCCGAAAACACCATAGTTGAAACGGTTTCGAAGCAGAACTTCATAAGCGTCAACGTAAACAAGCTTGACAGCCTGCTCAATATCGTTGGCGAGATAGTTACGGCTCAGTCTATGGTAATAAATAACGCAGACTTTGGCGATTCACAGCACGACAGCTTTGATGCGGCCGCACAGCAGCTGCACTCGCTCATAAACGAGCTTCAGGATGTCGTTATGAACATCCGCATGATTCCGGTCTCGACGCTGTTCCAGAAAATGCGCAGGCTTGTCCGCGATATGGCAAAGAAGTTTGATAAGGATATCGAGCTTGAGCTTATCGGCGAGGAGACCGAAGTTGATAAAAACGTAATCGATTGTCTTTCCGATCCGCTTTTGCACATTGTCCGAAACTCCGTTGACCACGGTGTAGAAGACAGAGAGACACGCAAGAAGGCAGGGAAGACTCCACGCGGCAAGATTACGCTTGAGGCTCATACTACCGGCAGCGACGTAATTGTTACGATTACGGACGACGGCAAGGGCCTTCAGAGGGAAAGCATACTGAATAAGGCCCGAGAAAAGGGGCTCTTAACCAAGCCTGAAGAGGAAATGACCGATAAGGAAGTGTTTTCGCTTATCTTCCTCCCCGGCTTCTCCACAAAGGAAGAGGTTACGGAGTTTTCCGGGCGCGGCGTAGGAATGGACGTTGTCCGCAAGAACATCAGCCTTATAGGCGGCTCAATATCGCTGGAGAGCGAGTTCGGAAAGGGCACCACGCACATAATCAGGATTCCGCTTACGCTGTCGATTATCGACGGCATGAAGTTCGGCGTCGGCGCAATGAACTTTATCGTTCCCACTGTTTCGGTCCGCTCCGCGCTTAAGCCTGACCTCAGCGCCATATTCAAGGACCCGGACGGCAACGAAATGGTTCTGCTTCAGGAGAAGTGCTA
Source organism: uncultured Oscillospiraceae bacterium (assembly GCA_964418735.1). Classification (GTDB taxonomy): domain Bacteria; phylum Bacillota; class Clostridia; order Oscillospirales; family Oscillospiraceae; genus DUPK01. Next base: position 3,131 of record CAYQMY010000133.1, read on the forward strand.
TCCGCTGCTCCGCCTGAATGAATTCTTCAACGTTGAGGGCGGCGTGACCGAGCTGAGCGATGGCATGATAATGCTCATCACCTCGGAGGAAAAGGATTTCTGCATTTTCTTTGACCATCTGGACGGCGAATATCAGGTCGTTGTCAAATCGCTTCCGAGCTATTTGCAGCACTGTTCGTCAAGCCTTGACGGGATAGGCGGCTGCGCCATTCTCGGAGACGGCTCGATCAACCTGATAGTTGACGTTAACAGCCTGTAGCTTATCGCGTCCGGAATAAATGGAGGGTTAAAAATGGATGAAGCAATAGAAATGATCCAGGGATCGGAAGAAATACAGGAGTACCTGATTTTTGCCGTGGATTCTATAGAGTTCGGAATCGAAATCGGTCGCGTTAAGGAAATAATCAAGATTCAGCCGTTTTCGGCTGTCCCCAACGCGCTTAGCCACTGCAAGGGCATAATAAACCTCAGGGGAACCATCGTGCCGGTAGTCGATATGCGTATAAAGCTGGGCTTTCCCGAAACCGAGTATAACGAGCGCGCCTGCATAATCGTGATTATGCTTGGGGCAGAGCTTATCGGAATCATAGTAGACGCGGTTCGCGATGTCATTCATCTCGCGGAGAAGGAGCTGCTCGACGCGGCCTCCCTCTACGACGGCGGTGAACGCAGGAAGTACACTTCCAAAATCGCGGTTATCGACGGTAATATCAAGCAGATACTCGATGTCTTCTCGGTTTTCGAGATAGAGGAATAGGGAATCAAGTAAATAACGCAGCGCCCCGGGCGTCAGACAGGGAGGTCTGATGATCGGGGCGCTTTTCTTTTATGAAACCCTCATCAGTAATCTAGTGAGTACCCTCATAGGCTTTAATGGCTCCCTCTGACGAGGGAGCTGTCGAGCTGTAAGCGAGACTGAGGGAGAGAGCGGTGCGTTTTATCTCTCCCTCCGGCGCTCTGCGCCACCTCCCTCGTCAGAGGGAGGCATATTACTGCGGAGGCATAATCGCTGCAGCAAAGCTATAAATACTCTATCTGGTGAGTGGGTATACATTACAAAAACAAAGGAAGCCCGGTGACCCGGGCTTCCGGTTTGTTGTGCGGGCAGCAAACTTTAAGCTCGTTAAAACATACCATCAAAGCGTGCTTACCTAAAGAATCTTCAAATTAAACGCACGGATGACAAATTGTAGGGGCGGGGCTCTGCTCCGCCCATTCTATGACCAGCAAATAAATCAGTGGTTACCTAGGGGGTATTGGATACCCCCTAGAAGCAGAAAGGAAGCCCGGGATAATACGGGCTTCCTTTGAGGACTAAATGTACTTTTTCGGTATATATGTTTTGTACGAAAACAATTAGCCGATGAGGGAGAGAACGTTCTGGGGCAGGGAGTTTGCCTGAGCGAGCATCGCGGTAGCGGCCTGCTGCAGGATGTTCGAGTTCGTAAAGTTGGTCATTTCCTTGGCCATGTCTACGTCGCGAATCTGGCTCTCTGCGCTTGTCAGGTTCTCGGATGTAGTGTCGAGGTTTGCGATCTTGTGCTCGAGGCGGTTCTGGATGGAGCCGAGGTAGGCGCGCTGGCCTGATACCTGATTGATAGCGTCATCAACAGCGGTGATAGCAGCCGAAGCATCGTCCTGACTGCCAACGCTTGCGCCGTTGACGCCAAGGTATTCGGCGTTCATCTTGTCGATGTTGATGGAAAGCTCGTCGCCCTCGTTTGCACCGACCTGGAAGGTAAGTCCGGCGTTTTCTGTGCTCTGTACCTGAATAGTGGAAGCGGTATCGCCGAATATGCCCTGGTAGTTAAATTCACCAAGGTGGCCGCTTATTGAAACAGTAGGAGCGCTATTACCGCTGGTTACTCCAGCCGGGGTAGAGGAAGCAAAGGTAATTGTAGTGCCTGCAACAGAAACTCCTGATGCGGAGAAGGCTGGCGTACCAGTGCCGCTACCAGTATAACCTGCAAATGATTCCTGAAGTACGGTTGCGAGTTTCCCGGCAATTGCGGCTGCATCGTCGCCTGCAGCAACATCAATTGCGTAATTATCCGAGCCGATTTTAAAAGTCATCTCTCCGGTATAGCTCGATGTCATACCGGCAAGGTTATACGTCATCGATGCGCTTGCGCCTGCGGTACCTTCTGTTAAGGCCATCGTTGTCGTTGTCGGATTTGTATAGTCTCCTGTGGCTCCGGCTGTAGCTGCGGTCGTGCCAACCTGAAGGTTCGTATCCAAATCTGCTGCGGTCAGCTTGTCAAAGTTGACGGTGATGCCGTTGTCAAAGGTCGCGCTGGTCATGCCTGCCTTCAGTGTGACGTTGCTGGCGCCCGTCATGCTTGCCTGAACCTCTTTCACGGCGTCCTTAGCGTCGACGCCGCCGCTGACGGTGAAGGTTGTGTCTTTGAACGCATCGGCAAAGTTTGTGATTGCTTCGTCGCCCATCTGGTTAGCAACAGCCGTGTAGTTCTGAGCATAGGTGGCCTGCAGATCGAAATCGACGGAGAAAGCAGAGTCACCGAAATCGACTGTGACAGTGTTATTGGCACCGGAATAGTCGTCGTTCATGCTGATCGCAGCTGATGTGAATTTCAATCCGTTGTCGCCCGTGGCAGTCAGCGTAAAAGTGTTGTTTTCCGTGTTGACTTCACCGACGGAAAGTGTGTAGTTGCCGTTGAGCAGGGAGGAGGCCTGAGTGCTGAGGCTGCCGGTCGTAAGATCTGCGCCGGAGAAATAGGTGTTGTTGACTGTCGAGCTGTTTACCTGCAGAGTATCGGCCGCGTGCGACGCGATAGCATCCTCAGTGGTAACGACAGATACATCAAAGGAATAGCTGCCGCTCTGAGCATTGCCGATACCTACGGACATGCTGGAGCCCTGAAGCACTGTGTTGCTGCCGGAGGAAAGCTTCTTGGTAGACAGTGAGCCGTCGAGAAGGTTCTTCTTGTTGAAGGTGGTGTTCTGAGCGATCTCATCGAGCTCTGCCTGAAGCTGCTTAAACTCGTCCTGGAGAGCTGCACGGTCAATGGTGTCTTCGTTCGTATCGGAAGCTGACTGAACGGCCAGCTCACGCATTCTCTGGAGTATCTCTTCGGATTCGCCGAGCGCGCCTTCTGCGGTCTGGACTA
>CAYQMY010000134.1:0-6253 GCA_964418735.1 uncultured Oscillospiraceae bacterium
TTATCAGAAAATCATTTTGGGTGTTTTCAGACTGCACTTTTCTTGACAAGTCCAAAATTAGTTAAAATAGAACATGCAAAAAAGGATATACGACTGGAAAAGGCCTTCAAGCATTATGATGTTTCAATAAAATCGATACCTAGTTATAAAGTGTTGTCTTTAAGACGCATTGTTCCCGATTATTATGCTGAGGGCCTGTTGTGGAAGGAAATGGCCGCTTTCGCACAGGATAATAATATTCAGATTTCAAACAGTTCCTTTACTATTTATTACGATGCAGATTATAAAGAAAATGATGTTGATATGGAAGTATGTGCAGCTGTAGATAAAATGGGAAAAAATATGAATGGCTTTACATATCGAAACACAGAAGCTGTAGAAATTATGGCAAGCACCTTGGTCTATGGGCCTTTTGAGAATATTGCCGGGGCCTATCTTGCCTTTGCTAGCTGGCTCAGCGAAAACAGTCAATTTAAAATGGCCGATCAAAACAGGCAGATTGTCCACCGTGGTCCCTGGAATGAAGAAAACCCTGAAAATTATTTAACAGAAATACAAATACCATTGGAAAAAATATAACAAAACGAGCTTTGCAAAAAATATGCAAAGCTCGTTTTTCTGTATTGACTCTAACATTATGTGAGGGTCTAGACTGAAAATGCAGTCAACTAATTTTATATTATGGAGGATTAATTATGCAGAACTTTATAGTAAACCCAATCGGTAAAATAAACGTAAACGGGGGCGAAATGTCCATTCAGCTTGAACCAAAGTATATTCCGGCATTGCAGTCCTTGGATGGCTTCAGCCATCTAAATGTAATTTGGTGGTTTAATGACTTTGATACCACAGAAGCCAGAAATACTCTGGTTTCGCCGCAGCCGTATAAAAATGCGCCTGCTTTAATGGGCATTTTTGCAACGCGCTCGCCTATTCGCCCAAACCCAATTGCATTAACCACGGTTGAGGTAATCCATATAGACTACGAAAAAGGGATAATCCAAATTCCCTATATAGATGCAAACGACGGAACACCAATTCTTGATATCAAGCCGTATACCCCGAGCATTGACAGAGTTGAGAATCCGGCAGTGCCTGAGTGGTGCGCAAACTGTCCTAAAAGCATAGAGAAATCCGGTGACTTCGATTGGGAGAATGTATTTAATTTTTAAAAATCTCTAGGGTCATCCATGCCCGCTAGATACTGCGAGGGAATTTATCGACAAACTGAACGGGGGCTTTAGTAAAACTACTAAAGCCCCCGTTTTATTATTATGCTTTTCCGTCGCAGCCGAGCACATTGATTATCTTGTGCTTAACAAGCTCCTTGATATTGTCTCTCGCGGGCTTCAGATACTGTCTCGGATCAAAGTGGTCGGGATGCTCGAATAAATGCTTGCGCACGGAAGCGGTCATCGCAAGGCGAAGATCGGAATCAATATTGATTTTGCAGACCGCCATCTTTGCCGCCTGACGAAGCATGTCCTCGGGAATTCCGATAGCGTCGGGCATTGAGCCGCCGTTTTCGTTTATCATCTTCACATATTCGGGTATTACGGAGGACGCGCCATGAAGAACTATGGGGAAATTGGGCAGACGCTTTTCCACCTCGGCAAGTATGTCAAAACGCAGCTGCGGCTTCTGTCCTGGCTTAAATTTAAAAGCTCCGTGGCTTGTTCCGATAGCGATCGCCAGAGAATCAACGCCGGTTTTGTTTACGAACTCCTCGACCTCCTCAGGCCTTGTATACGAGGCATCGGCAGCTGATACGTTAACTGCATCCTCAATACCCGCAAGGCGTCCAAGCTCGCCCTCAACTACGGCTCCGTGGTCGTGAGCATACTCAACAACCTGCTTTGTCAGCTTGATGTTGTCCTCAAAGCTGTGGTGGCTGCCGTCTATCATGACCGAGGAAAAGCCTCCGTCGATGCAGCTTTTGCAAAGCTCAAATGTGTCACCGTGGTCAAGATGGACGCAAATCGGAAGTCCGGTTTCAATTACTGCGGCCTCTATAAGCTTCATAAGATAGGTGTGATTGGCGTATTTTCTTGCTCCCGCCGAAACCTGCAAAATTACCGGAGCGTTTGTCTCCTTCGTGGCTTCGGTTATTCCCTGAATGATCTCCATGTTGTTTACGTTAAATGCTCCGATTGCGTAACCGCCCTCGTATGCCTTTTTAAACATTTCCCTACTTGTTACTACTGCCATATTTTACCATTCCTTTCGCTTTATTCAAGGCGCAAAAATCTATTCATAGTATAAATGCTTATTGTTAACAATATGTTAACTAGATATTAACTATAATAGCAAATTTATTAAAAAAAACAATGAAATTTGTTCATCTTTGCTTTACTTTTGTTTTATTGTTGTGTTAAACTCTATGTGATTTAATTTTCGGGAGGTTCTCTTATGGAAAAGTTAAGGGGCGCCTGTATCGTCGGACAGTCGGGCGGTCCGAGTGCTGTTATCAACTCCAGTATTTACGGAGCAATAAAGACAGCTATTGAAAGCGATGAAATTACAAGAGTATTCGGAGCTTCTCACGGTATTGTAGGCGTTATCAATAACGAGCTTTTTGATCTGGATCTTGAGGATCCGAAGGAGCTCGCTCTGCTGCAGTATACCCCGGCATCCGCACTCGGCTCGTGCCGTTACAAAATTGACGATCCTGATAAGGATGAAATAGATTATAAGCGTATTCTGGATGTCTTTAAGCGCCATGATGTGCGCTATTTCTTCTACAACGGCGGAAACGACTCGATGGATACCTGTGAAAAAATCAGCCGCTACATGTTGAAGGTCGGTTATGACTGCAGAATCATCGGAATTCCGAAAACGATAGACAACGACCTTTGCTGCACGGACCACTGCCCCGGCTACGGCAGCGCCGCGAAGTACATAGCGACGTCCTTGATGGAAATATCAAAGGACACTGCCGTCTATGACATCGGCGCAATCACGATTGTTGAGATTATGGGCCGCAACGCGGGCTGGCTTACCGCCGCCGCCGCTCTCGGCCGCAATACGCTCGAGGACTGCGGACCTGACCTCGTATATCTGCCCGAGATGCCCTTCGACCTTGAAAAATTCATTGAGGACGTGCACCGCAGATATATAAACGACAGAAACGTCATTATCGCCGTATCCGAGGGCATCAGAGACAAGGACGGCAAGCTTATTTCTCAGTACTCATTATCTCAATGCAGCCAAACGGACGCCTTCGGTCACGTTCAGCTTGGCGGGCTCGCGGCATTTCTCGCGGCAACTGTTAAAGCGAAAACCGGAGCCAAGGTGCGCGGAATTGAGCTAAGTTTGCTTCAGCGCTGCGCGGCTCATTGCGCATCTAAGGCAGACATTGACGAGGCTTTTATGGCAGGAAAGTGTGCTGTTGAGAGCGCGATTAACGGAGAAACCGATAAAATGGTTTCATTTGTCCGCGACTATGTTGACGGAAAATACGTTTGCAAAACCGCCCTCTTCCCTCTAAAGGAAGCCGCGAATCACGAAAAGAAGGTTCCTCTCGAATGGATAACCGCAGATGGCGCAGGACTCACAAAGGAATTTTTCGACTACGCCATGCCCCTCATCCAGGGCGAGCCTGACAGAGCTCTCGAAAACTCCCTACCCCGCTACGCAAGGCTTAAAAAGATACTTGTGAAATAAAAAACCACTAGATACTACTAGAGGCTGTTCCGATTTGGAACAGCCTCTTCAGATTGTCAAAAAACCCCTCGCAGGGCAATTTGAATCTATTTTTCCGGCGGCGTGTACGTCGGAAAAATACAACTGCCCGCGCAATTGTGCGCGACCGGGGGTATCGCGGCGTTAGCCGCGTATCTAGGGGGTATTGGATACCCCCTAGAAGCTTGTCGAAAACACTTTTTCGACAAGCTCAATAGGCTGTTCCAAAACGGAACAGCCTATTATTATTTATGTGATATTAAAGCTGCTCCTCATCTTCCTCTGGTATCTCAACCATAGGGACAGCTTTCGTCACTACTGCATTGCGGAAGTTCACGCGAGACTGACGGACTTCAGAAAGCGCTTCGTTAATTGCCTCTTCAGTTCTTCTGAGTGCGTCGTCTGTATAGTCGTTGGCCATCTTTCTGAGCTCTTTTGCGCGCTCCTCGGCCTTTGTGACAATATCATTTGCCCTCGCCTTGGCGGTACGAACAACTACTTGCTCATCGACCAGGCGCTTCGCCTGCTCCTCGGCGTTTTTGCGTATAGCCTCGGCCTCCTGCTTTGCGCTTGATATATAGTCGGCGCGGGCGCTGACAAGTCTCTTAGCCTCGTTTAGCTCGCCGGGAATCTGGGCCTTGATCTCATCAAGAAGATCAAGAACCTGATCTCTTTTAATAACACACTTCTCGGCTCCCAGAGGAACACCCCAAGCATCTGAAATTACATTATAAAGCATGTCAAGCAGTTCCATTACACCGTTTGCCATTTTTATTTACCTCCTTTGCCGAACTTGTCTTGAATTTCCTGAATTATTTCACGAGGTATAAATTCCTTTAAATCAGCCCCGTACTTAGCCATTTCCTTGACAGCCGTTGAGCTCAAATATGTATACTTGCTGTCGGCGACAAGAAAAAATGTGTCCAAATCGGGGTTCATTTTCCTGTTGAAGTTTGCCATCTGGCACTCATGCTCAAAATCAGACAGGGCGCGTAAGCCCCTGATGACTATCTGCGCACTCTTGCTTCTGCAGTAATCGGCCACAAGCCTGTCGGAAAAATCGACCTGAACATTGGAAAAACGCTCGCAAACCTTGGCAACCTGAGCTACACGCTCCTCAGTAGTAAATATCGGTGTTTTGCTTGAGTTTGTACCAACGCAAACAATAATCCTATCGAAAACCTTGGCGGCCCTCTTAATGACGTTCAGATGTCCCAAAGTAATGGGATCGAAGGTGCCGGGGTATACTGCCAAACCTCTCATAAAGTAAATTAATCCTTTTCATTTTGCGGCACCGATTTGATATATGTCGTTATCTTCACCTTGCCGTATTTGTATTCTCGCAGCTTTTGATACGGTGCCGTCAGCTCCGGCATTTGCTTGTCTATTTTACTTTCACAGATTATTATACCATGTCCGCGTAATTTGTCAAACTCCATTATCCTAGCAAGCGATTTTTCAAGAAGCGGAGTATCGTAGGGCGGATCGAGGATTATCAGGTCGTACTTTTCCGAACCTGCGAGGAAGGAAAGCGCGTCACCCTGCACCACTCTCGCGTTTTGAAGCTCTGTGCGCTTAATATTCTCTTTTACAAGCTTGAGTGAAGCCTGGCTTTCGTCTACAAAGGTCACCGATTCCGCGCCGCGGCTGAGCGCCTCGATGCCGAGCTGACCTGTACCCGCAAAAAGGTCGAGCACCTGCCTGCCTTCAATATCGCCCTGAATAATATTAAAAATCGACTCCTTTACCATATCGGTTGTCGGCCTGATCGCCATGCCCTCGGGCTCCTTGAGCCGGCGTCCTCTTGCCGTGCCTGTAATTACTCTCATATTATTTATGACCATTCCTTTCGCATTATTAAAAACATAGTATGACCATGAAAAGGGATGGTCATTTGTGCAGATTTTTCGGTTGCCGCTTTAGCGGCGAGAAAAATGCACTTGATTTAATAAAAACATGGTTTGAACTTGTTCAAACTATGTTTTTTCCTTTCCGTGAAAATGCTCATAAACCGCTGCGGCGGTATTCTTAGGTACTGCTTTTAAAAGCGCTTCCATATCTGCCTCTTTAATAGCCTTTACACTTTTGAAGCTTTTTAACAAATCCTCTTTTCTTTTATCGCCTACGCCCGCGATTTTGTCAAGCTCCGAGCCGCGCATGGCTTTCGAGCGCAGCTCCTTGTTGTATTCTATCGCAAAGCGGTGCGTTTCCTCCTGTATGCGTCCGATGAAGGAGAATACGGCGGGGTTCGCCGAAATACCTATTTCCGCTCCCTCGGGCGAAATGAGTGCCCTTGTGCGGTGTCGGTCGTCCTTTACCATGCCGAAAACGGGTATCGAAATCCCCTTTTGCTCCAGTACCTTTCGCGCGACGTCGGCATGCGTGCTTCCGCCGTCGATAAGCAGCAGGTCCGGAAGCGTAGAAAACTTCTCATCTCCCGAGAGATAACGCTCAAATCGTCTTGAAAGCGTTTCAAACATGCTGTAGTAATCGTCAGGGGTTTCGGTTCCCTTAATTTTAAACTTGCGGTAAGCGCTCTTTAAAGGCCTCATACGTTCAAAAACAGTCATTG
>CAYQMY010000135.1:0-4538 GCA_964418735.1 uncultured Oscillospiraceae bacterium
ATCAGGGTTTTGCAGACCCATGCCTTACCACTTGGCTATGGCGCCACGCCTTTCGATTGCCGCAGGCGTTAGTATAACATATCGTTTTCGGTTTTACAAGGCTTTTTTCACAGTTTAAAGATTTTTTTCTTGTTTAGTATTTCTACTATTTTATCATTTCTTCAAATTCCGCCTCGCTGATTACCTTTACTCCAAGCTGCTGAGCTTTAGTGAGTTTTGAGCCGGAGTTTTCACCCGCGAGAACGAAATCGGTCTTTTTAGACACCGACGAGCTTGTTTTTCCGCCGAACTTTTCGACCAGTGCGCCCGCTTCCTCGCGGGTATAGCGCTCGAGGGCGCCAGTTAGAACAAAGGTCTTTCCAGCAAAGCGCGCGTCAGCCTTCTCTACAGTGCTGAGGGTGTTCACCCCCGCGCTTCTGATAAGACCCATCAGATGCTTAGACTGCGGGCTTTTGAACCATTCGGTTATATATATGGCCGTTACTTCCCCAATATCGAAAATCGCTGTAAGCTCCTCGAGCGTAGCGTTTTCGAGAGCTTCAAGCGAGCCGAAGTGCTCCGAGAGAATCTTTGCGGCCTTCTGCCCTACCTGACGTATCCCGAAGGCGTACACAAGGCGTGACAGGTCGTTAGACTTTGATTTTTCAATTGCCGCAATCAGGTTGTCGGCAGACTTTTGACCCATTCTATCAAGCTTTGAGACCTTCTCCGCGTCGAGATAGTACAAATCTCCCGCTGAGGAAATCAGTTTTGCATCTAAAAGAAGCTCCACAACCGCCTCGCCAAGCCCCTCTATGTCCATCGCGTCCCTTGAGGCGAAATGAGCGATATTTCGAAGTAGCTGCGCCGGACACTCTGCGCCGGTGCACCTCACCGCCGCCTCCTTATCCCTGGACACGGGAGAGCCGCAGACAGGGCAGGCGTCAGGAAGCCTGAAGGGCACTGTTCCCTCCGGCCTTTTTTCCTTTACAACGCTTAGAATTTCAGGGATAATCTCGCCCGCCTTTTGGATAATGACGGTATCGCCAATTCTTATATCCTTCTCGTCGATAAAGTTCTGATTGTGCAAGGTCGCGTTTGTGACCGTGGTTCCAGCCAGGCGCACGGGCTCTACCACCGCTTTCGGCGTAAGAACACCTGTTCTTCCGACCTGCACGGTGATGTCCGTCACTCTGGTTTCCTTTTTTTCGGGAGGGTATTTGTAGGCCGCCGCCCAGCGCGGTGCTTTCGAGGTGCTCCCAAGTGTCTCCCTTTGCGAAAGATTGTTTATTTTAATAACCGCACCGTCTATATCATATTCAAAAGCTTCCCTGTTGTTACCTATCCAGTCAATGCGCTCGCAGCAGCCGTCTATATCCTTATATCGCATGTAGTCAACGGTCTTAAACCTTAGCTCCCTGAGAAAGTCGATGCTGTCAGAGTGCAGCGCAAAGCTCAATCCGCTTACGGACTGAACGTTGAATACTATGATATCCAGCTTGCGGCTGGCCGCGATTTTCGGGTCGAGCTGCCGTATCGAGCCGGCAGCCGCGTTTCTCGGATTTGCGAGAAGCTGCACCCCGTCAAGTTCGCGCTGCTCGTTAAGAGCTCTGAAAACTGCCTTGGGCATAAAAACCTCGCCCCGGACCACAAGCCTTTCGGGAGCGTTTTCAAGGCGAAGCGGTATGCTTCTTATCGTGCGCAGATTTTCCGTCACGTCCTCGCCCACAGCTCCGTCGCCGCGAGTCGCACCGCGGACGAATACACCGTTTTCGTATTCCAGAGCCACTGAAAGACCGTCGATCTTCGGCTCAACCACATATTCCAAATCAGAAAGCGTCTGCCTAACCTTATTGTCAAACGCCCTGAGCTCGTCAAAGGAGAATACGTCGTTAAGGCTTTCGAGCGGCACGGTGTGTGTAACCGATGCAAACTCAGAAAGCGGAGCTCCGCCCACCCTCTGTGAGGGCGAATCGGGAGAAATGAGCTCGGGATTCTTACCTTCAAGCTCTATAAGGCGGCGCAGCAGCTCATCGTACTCGAAATCCGAAACAGTCGGATTGTCGAGAACGTAATAATTGTGGTTGTGCTTATTGAGTTCCTCCCGAAGCCTTAAAATCTCCGTTTTAGCGTCCATTGTACTTCTCCTTAGGTAATGATGTCATACTTCTCATAGTTTGTGTCCCAATTTTCACTGCCCTCGTCTTCGCTGCCGCTTTCAAAATAGGTATAGCTGTCGGGCACCTTGCCTACGATAACGCATTCGGCAATAATAAATTGCGACTCGACCTTTACAGATGTAGTGGCTCCCGGAACCAGTACGGTTACCGTGACTGATGGCTCAACAATTATCTGATTTCTAGTCTGGTTTATGCCCGATGCCGAAAAGCTGTTGACAAAGGAAGTCTTTGTTGAGCTGATGGAAATTATCCTAAGCTTAACGCCCGGACCTCTTCCCGACAGAAAGGTATTGCCCAATAAGTTTCCAATCGGAATGGTTATTTCGGAGGTTTTGTCCTCCTGCACCTTTCTGGTTATCATTTCGCTTATTTCGGACTTAAGCTTGTTAATAGTCGCCATGTTGGCAACTAGTGCGGAGACCATTCCGGTCTCGTCCTTTTCAAGTCTTATCAGCGATTCATAGTCGTACTGTCCGGACGACATTTTTTCGACTATTGCCTCGTTTATAGCTATAGTAACCGCGTTTTTCACCGCAGCGCTTGCCATTCCGACAACTAGCGGTCGAACAGTTATAGTAACATATACGGCTCCGAGGTTTCTTCTTAAACGGAGCCTTCTGAAAAATCTTCTAATCGGCATAAGGGCACCCCCTTCATACAATGTGTATTCGGGGGCAGTGCAAATTATAAGCTTCTTATAAGCTCCGCCGCTTTCATTACTCCGAGTTTGCCTGATTCGAAGGTAAGCCCGCCCTGCAAAAACGCACAGTAGGGCTCACGCATCGGAGCGTCCGCCGAAAGCTCGATTGAAGCTCCCTGCACGAAGGCCCCGGCGGCCATAATAACCTGGCAATCGTAGCCCGGCATGTCCCAGGGCTCGGGAGTGAGGAAGGCATCCACAGGCGCCCCCTGCTGAATTCCGAGACAGAAGCGCTTAAGTAACTCCGGTTCGCCAAACCTTATCATCTGTATTATGTCCGAACGCTTGGCGTCCGGCGCGGGATGGCTGTCGTAGCCCATAAGTCTCATCAAAGCCGCGCAGAAAACCGCAGTTTTGAGCGCCTGAGCAACGGTGTGTGGAGCCATAAAGATGCCCTGATAGAGCATCCGGTTGTTGCCGAGCGTTGAGCCGCATTCCCCGCCTATGCCGGGACTTGTCAGCCGCATCGCCGCCGCTTCCACAAGCCTTGCCTTACCCGCAATGTAGCCGCCGGTAGGTGCGAGCCCGCCGCCGGGGTTCTTGATAAGCGAACCCGCGATAAGATCTGCCCCCACCTCGGTCGGCTCGATTTCCTCTACAAACTCGCCGTAGCAGTTGTCTACTATTACCGAAGCTTCAGGATTTACCCTGTGTACGATTTCGCATAGCTTCCCTATTTCAGCTACCGACAGCGCGTCTCGCTCCGAGTAGCCTCTTGAGCGCTGTATCGCGACTGCCTTGACGCTTTTGTCAGCCGCCGCCTTTTCTAGAGCCGCGTAATCGGGCTTACCGTCAGCCGCAAAATCCACCTGAGCGTAATTTATACCGTAATACTTAAGCGAGCCGGGGTAGTCTCCCGATATGCCTATCGATGCCTGCAGCGTATCATAAGGCAGTCCCGTTGCCGAAAGCAGAGTATCACCCGGACGCAGCGCCGAAAATAGCGCCGCCGTTATCGCGTGCGTGCCGTTTACGAAGCCTATTCGCACCAGCGCGGCCTCAGTTTTGAAGATGTCCGCGTAAATTAGGTCGAGCATGTCTCTGCCCTTGTCGTTATAGCCGTAGCCCGTTGTGCCCGCAAAAAAAGTCTCCGACACGCGGTGCTTATGAAAGGCGCTTAGCACCTTTGCCGTATTTATCTCCGAAATCCTGTCTATCTGCGCGAATATAGGCGCAATCTCAGCTGTCGCCCTTTCGGACAGCTCCAGAATTTCGGCACTAATTTCTGACATATCTTATTCTCCCTGTGCTTTAATAAACAATCTTGCGAGCTTTAAAAGCGCTTCAAAATCGCCTGTATTCCCGACGCATGAGGGCGAGTGGATATTCCGTATAGCCGCGGCAATTCCCACGACCTTCGTTCCCGACTGTGAGCGCTGTATAATAGAGGCGTCCGTGCCGCCTGCTATCATCTGCTTTGTCTGCCAAACTATACCGTTGTCCTCGGCAAGCTTTGTAACAAACGCGTAAAGCTCCCTGTCGTATATCGTGCCCTTGTCCATAAAGGGTATGACAACACCATTTCCCGGTGAGCATATCCGCTTTGTCTGGGGTACCCCGGGCATATCGGCAGCGGTTGTGCCCTCTACTATCAGCGCGACCTCCGGGTTTATCCTGAACGCCGCAACAGTCGCGCCGCGAGTTCCGACCTCTTCCTGCGCGGTGAATGCAAACCATGT
>CAYQMY010000135.1:4548-6170 GCA_964418735.1 uncultured Oscillospiraceae bacterium
CTCTTTTAAAAGCTCAAGCATAACAGCGCAGCCTATTCTGTCGTCTATGGCCTTGGCCTTAAAGAAACCTGCGCCGAACTCCAGAACCGCCAGATCAAAGGTTCCCACATCTCCGAGAGCCGCAACCGCCCTAGCCTCTTCCCTGTTGTTTGCGCCCATGTCAATATAAAGGTCCTCCTGCTTTGGAACGTTTTCATCGCCCGAGCGCTTCGCGTGATGCGCCGCCTTAACGGCGATTACCCCGGCAGCCCCGTTTATAAAAACGCGCTGACCTAGAGCGATACGCCTGTCAACTCCACCGACAAAATCGAATTTCAGATATCCGTCGTCGGTATAGCCCGTTACTATCACGCCGACCTCGTCCATGTGCGCTGCGAGCAAAAGACGCTTTTTCGGAGTTTTTTTGCCCTTTTTGAAAATCATCAGATTGCCGAGGCTATCGGTGATTATTTCGTCGGCGAAGGGCTCCGCCTCCGCTTTGATGTAGTCAGAAACCGCGCCCTCCATGCCTGAAACGCCGGGAAGAGCGCAGAGCGTCTTTAACGTTTCAATCAGCATTACAGCTCACCGCCCTTCAGAACAAACGCGGCCAGAAGCTCGGAGACAGCCACAGCGTCAGAAAGCTTCAGCGTTTCAATCGGCGAGTGCATATACTTTATCGGCAGCGAGATAATCGCCGTCGGAACTCCCTCGCGGCTCGTCTGCATCACCCAAGCGTTCGTACCGGAATTACCGCCGCATACCTCGATTTGATAAGGAATTTCCTTTTCCTCCGCAATAGAAACGAGCTTATTGTATAGGCTTCTCGTAACGTTTGGCCCAATGTCAATGGCCGCCCCGCCGCCAGAATTCATAGCGTCGTCCTTTTTGTAGTCGGGCGTTTTGGCGAAGGTCACGTCCACCGCCACGGCATAGTCCGGCATAGCGCCGAACACACCCGTAACTGCTCCGCGAAAGCCCAGCTCCTCCTGAGTGCTTCCCATTACAATCAAGTCAACGTCAAGCTTTTCATCTTTTATAAGCTCCAGCGCATATATTATCGTTCCCATGCAGGCTCGGTCGTCCATAGCCTTGCCGCAGAGAGCGCCGCTTCCCATCTCAAAGCATTCCGAAGCGAAAACCACTGGCGTACCAAGCGGTACGGCAGCCTTAGCGTCCTCGTCACTCAGCCCGATATCGACCGACATATCCTCAAGCTTTATCGCCTTGTTCATTTCCTCATTGCTAAGCACGTGCACAGGCATACAGCAGACCGTTCCGAAAATCGGAGGGTTTGTCAGCACCTTGACCTGACTAGCTGGCAGCATCCTCACATCGGGCGAGCCGATTTCGGCAATTTTGAGAAAGCCCTCCTCAATGCCAGTGACGATAAAGCCAACCTCGTCTATGTGCGCGTCAAGCAGCAGTCTTTTAGCGCCTTTTTTTCCGCAGCTCTTATACCCGATTACATTGCCCATCGCGTCCGTACGAACCTCGTCCATATACGGCTTAATAAGCTCGACAACACGGCTTGATACGCCCTGCTCGCTGCCCGAGGGCCCTGCAATCGTGGACAGCTCCTTGATTATTTCTTTAAGCTCCATCTGTTACTCCAGCTCATAGATTATTTTTTTGAAGGCCTC
>CAYQMY010000136.1:0-4445 GCA_964418735.1 uncultured Oscillospiraceae bacterium
AAAGGCTATCAGCGAGGGGGACAAGATAATCGGAGAGGTCCAAAAGGGTTCTTCTCAAGGCGTTTCGGTTAACACAGGTATAATGAACACCGGAGAAGCTTCGGGCATACCGATTATAAAAAAGCTTCTGGATGGCAGCTGCCAATATGGCGAGCTCCCAATATTTATCGACTGTCCTCCGGGCAGCGCCTGCATCGTAATGGAGAGCATCAAGGACGCAGATTACTGCGTCCTTGTAGCCGAGCCGACCTTGTTCGGCGTGCACAACCTCAATATGGTCTATGAGCTGGTCAGGCTTTTCAACAAGCCGCACGGCGTTGTGCTGAACAAATGTCTGAACGGCGAAAACCCGGCCGAGAAATTCTGTACCGAAAACGACATTACCGTATTGGGGAAAATCCCCTTTGACAGCAAGCTCGGAACTCTTAATTCCGAAGCCAAAATAGCTTCAAGGGAGAGTGAAAGGTTTGCGGATTTGTTTTTAAGCCTGCTTGAAACCGTAATGAGGGAGGTGCGGCATGAAACAGCTTCTGATTCTAAGCGGTAAGGGCGGCACCGGTAAAACGACGGTTGCAGGCGCTTTTATAAGGCTTTCGAAAGCCCGCGCCTTTGCCGACTGCGACGTTGACGCACCGAATCTTCATCTTGTAATGCAGCAGACCGCAGATCCGACACGCACCGACTACTATGGAATGCCAAAGGCTGAAATCGATTCGGAAAAATGCATTTCCTGCGGACTATGCAAAGAAAATTGCAGGTTTAATGCGATTTCAGACGTGGAAGGCTTTGCTGTCAATCCTTTTGCCTGCGAGGGCTGCGCCGTATGCGCGGAGCTTTGCCCCGTTGGCGCGGTTTCAATGAAGCCCTCCCCCGCGGGAGAGATGATGCTTTACGCCGACAACAACAGCGCGTTTTCAACGGCACAACTGAAAATGGGGAGCGGCACCTCAGGAAAGCTTGTAACAGAGGTCAAAAAGCATCTTAAAACCGCGGCGCTTCCGGACACAAAGCTCGCCATCATTGACGGCTCTCCCGGAATTGGCTGCCCCGTAATCGCTTCCATCAGCGGCGTTGATATGGTCTTGATTGTTGCCGAGCCCTCCGTATCCGGAATCAGCGATATGGAGCGTATAATCAAAACCGCCGAAACCTTCCGGACAAAAATCGGAATCTGCGTAAATAAGTATGACACGAATCTCGCTAACAGCGAAAAAATAGAGGGCTTCTGCAGGCAAAAGGGTCTGCCGTTTACGGGTCGTATCCCGTTTGATCCCGAGGCCGTAAAAGCGATAAACAGCGGGCTGAGTATTGTTGACGTCGACTGTCCCTCTGGACGTGCGGTGAGAGAGGTCTTCGACAACACCATAATCACACTTTTCAAGGAAAGAGAAGGGATTTAGAGCATGATTGTTAAGGTACTGTCCGAAAATACGTCGATATCAGACGAGCTTGGAAGCGAGCACGGCCTCAGCCTGTATATTGAAACAGGAAGCGACAAGATTCTTTTCGATACCGGGGCGAGCGGACTATTTGCTGAGAACGCCGAGAAGCTTAGCGTAGATCTAAAAAAAGTGGATTTAGCCGTGCTCTCTCATGGTCATTACGACCACGGAGGCGGACTAAAAACATTCCTCGGCATTAACAGCGAGGCTAAGGTCTACCTGCACAAAAGGGCATTTGAACAGCACTACGCAAACAGGCCGGGCGGCATCAAAGCCTATATAGGGCTTGACATGTCTCTTTTGCCTAATGAGCGTTTTGTTTTCTGCGGTGACAGCCTTCAAATAAATGATGAGCTTGAGCTTTTTTCCGGAGTAAAGGCTGAGAGGCTTAGCCCCTCGGGCAATACAGACCTGCTTCTCAAGGTTTGCGAAGACTATTTGCTTGACGACTTCGCCCATGAGCAAAACTTAATAATAAGCAAAAACGGAAAAACACTGCTCATCGCGGGCTGCGCTCACAACGGAATTGTGAATATCGTTGATCACTTCAAAGCAAAAAAAGGACGCTTCCCCGATTATGTTATAGGCGGTTTTCATCTTTACAACCGAGGAAACGATCAAAGCGAAGCTCCTGCTGTAGTGGACGAAATAGGAAAATATCTTCTGACCACCGGTTCGAAGTATTATACCTGCCACTGCACGGGCCTTCTGTCATATGACCGTCTGAAAGCGGTAATGGGTGATAAAATAGACTATCTCTCCACAGGAGCACAGTTAAATTTAGATATGTAAATACAATGTATTGCATAATAATTAATAATATAAATAAAACACGGAGGAAAAAATTATGAGAGTAGCAGTAGCCGGTGAAGGCAAAAACGTTACGGAGCATTTTGGTCATTGCATCAATTTTCTGATTTACGATGTTGAGGACGGCAAAATCACGAATGAGGAATCCATTCCGAACCCAGGCCACAGGCCCGGCTTTTTGCCCAACTTCCTTGCCGACCGAGGCGTAAACGTAATTATAAGCGGCGGCATGGGCGGCGGCGCAGTCGACATTTTCAACGAGAGAAACGTCGAGGTTGTAGTCGGCGCTTCGGGCGATGCCAAGACAGCCGTCGAAAACTATCTCAAGGGTGAACTGCATTCAACCGGTTCAATTTGTCATCAGCATGAGCACCATGACGAATGCGGCGAATAAACCTCTCAATTTATAGAGCACTAATCCCGGCTGACGATCGTCAGCTGGGATTTTGTTTGTTAGTGCAAATTTTGCACTGTAAGCCTTGATAAAAAAACTTGAAAGTGTATATTTTCCATGATATATTTAGCATAGAAATTGTTGCCCTGATATTTTAAAGCCGCCCTCAAAGGAGATGCTTAAATTGATAAAGAAACCGCTGCTTTTCTCGCTTTTAGTATGCTGCATTCTTGGATTGCTGGGCGGGTGCAACCGTCTGACTGCTCCCGCACCAACTGCCACGCCACAAACGTCGTCACCCACAGCGTCTATCTCCCCTACACCTAGTCCGACAGCACCGGTCAAGGCTACGCCCGTAATATATGTTCCCACCGATTTGTTTTACAAAAATGAGGATCTGGGCTTCACTCTCGACTTTCCTGCCGATTGGAAGGACCGATATATAATCTACGAATCACAAGGAAGTATGTCCGTTTATTCAAAAAAAGTAAGAGAATCATATAAAGACTGGGGGCTTCTCTTTAGAATAGAACGGTTCACAGGGGAGCTCATTACTGAGGAGGCTGTTAACACCGCGGTATACGGTAAAATATTGCTGCGTGGCAATGGATATTCGTACGTTATGCGTACGGCTCAGGGCGGCGCTTTTATTATTGAAGATGAAAAGATTAGCGCCGAATATAAGGATATGCAAGATAAGCGTGCTGATGTCTGCCAAACCATTAAACTTTGGGGTACCGCTAAACCAAAAGCGTCATACTCAGGCTATAAGGTTCTGGGTACCGACTTTTTTATTGCCGAGCTCCCCGAGAAATGGGATATAAAGGAGTCCACCGAAACCATCGTCTGCTGGGATATATACTCCGGCGGCAGCAAAATTGGCAGCATTCAAATCATCCCCTACAAAAGCGAGACAATCCCGAGCGACGATAAAACCATGCGCGAGTACATATTAAACGATTTTCATGCCCACAAAAACGCGCTTATAACGCTCAGCACAAATGCTGCCGATTCAGACACGATGCAAAAGATTAAAAGCGGCTTAAAGCTTACGGGCTTTCTGTCAGTTGTATATGTAGCGTCTATTGCAAACCGTTATCTTGAGCTTGGCGGTATAAAAATCTTTGGAAAGATAGACAGCTTAAAAATCGAAAATGACAGGTTTACATCTGTAAATATTCGAAAAATGAATTATGTTCCCGACGACAGCGCAAAGGGCTTTCATATAGAGGATTCAAACCAGATTATCACTTACCCGATGGACGCCCCGACATTCGCGCCGCTGGTCGGCCCCGATTACAAAAGCTACGGTACCTATAATTTTTTCTCAATGGACAGCAGAACCTTCTCGCGTGATTGCCCCAACTACAAGGAATCCTATTTTGATTTTATTATAGGCGACAACACCGTAAAGGTCGTTTTGGAGCGCTATATACCGTGATTTAGGGAGTGTTATGGCTATGAATAATAAACTTGTATCAAGTTTAATAAAGGCGCCCTTCCCAGCAGTTATGACTATTATTTCCCTGCTGTTTTTTATTATCATGTATGGGCTTCTTGCCCTAACCGTTGTAGAGCCCGATTATTTTAAGGCCTTAATATTTGCTGTGCCATTTGTTCTCTTTGGAACGATAACCCTATTGACGGGAACAAATATTATGAAAGAAAATGCGTCAATCATTTCTACAGGCATTTTAATAATTCCGCTTGCTTTCGCGATGGTGTTTGCGCTTCTGTATATTTCTATGGACTGTGCAATGACGTCTACAACAGATATTGGACGCTATGAAAGAGCATTA
>CAYQMY010000136.1:4545-6131 GCA_964418735.1 uncultured Oscillospiraceae bacterium
GCCGCACTCCCGTCGAGCTATTTTATCCACTAAGAAAGGCTTAAATATGAACAACGATTTGTTGACAAACCTAGACAAAGTACACACAACCGAAATGGGCATCGATCGGATAAGTAAAAACCTTGGTCTGAACATCGAGGATGTTGTTTTGTGGTGCAAGCAGAAAATCGAAAGCGCAGATCAGATAATCAGAAAGGGCAAGAACTGGTATGTCCATGTCGAGGATTTTGTTTTGACCGTTAACGCCCACAGCTTCACTATAATCACCGCCCACAAAAATAGGAAAGCCAAATAGTTGTCCTTTTCACGCTCTGAAAATAACAAAATAAACCTCCGGGTCAGTGCTGATTTTGCACCGAACCGGAGGTTTTTGTTGGTTTGCTCTAATAGCCTTACTTTGACAGCAGGTTATACAAAACCTGAGCCATTTCCGCTCTTGTTGTGAAATCTACGGGGTTGAGCCTGCCGTCGCTTCCGCTCACCGTTCCTGTTCCCACGAAGAAGGTCATCGCAGTCTTCGCCCACTCGTCAATTTCATTCGCATCGGCGTAATTTGCTATGGTCTTACCTGTCGTCCCTACCGGAAGCGAGCCGGTTTTTCCGAGAGTGTTGTAAAGCAGTGTGAACATCTCCTGCCTCGTTATGTTGCTCTCGGGGGCAAACATGTTATCCCCAACGCCGTTCGTTATTCCAAGTTTTTTTGCGGCGGCAAGGTAGCCGGTATAATAGGTATTTCCGGCGTCGGCAAAGTTGTCTGTTGCGGCATTATCCGCCGCGATACTGTATGCCCGCATCAGCATCGTGAGGAACTGTCCTCTTGTCAGCTGCGCCTCGGGGCTGAAGCTGCCGTCGCCCGTCCCGGTTGTAATTCCTCGCGCGGATATGAAGGTAACAGCGCCGGAATACCAATCGGTATCTGATACATCGTTAAAGTTTATCTTGTTATAGCCTATCATATACTTTGAGAAGTGGGAGGTTACGAAAGATACCGTTCCTGTCTTCGAGTCATACTTGCCCTGCATCGGCTGCAAACTTCCGGAAGCATCGACATAGTAAACGACTATGGCGTTCGGGTCCTCATTTGTAGCGGGTGTGTATTTAAGAGATACGGTGACATCACTGCCAAATTCCGATACCTTTGTGCTTCCGACTGTCACAGAAAAGTCATAAACGGGTCTTGAACCAACAAGCTTTTGTTCTTCGGTGGTTAAGGCTGTTTTGTCGACGGACTTGATGCTAAGACTAACATCGCCCGAGCCTGCCGCGCCAATGGCGTCTACAGCGCCGCTCGAGAAGGTTAAGGAAGCAACGCCCGAATTTATCTGAAGCTCCGCATTTGTGCCAGAGGCAAAGGAGCCAAACTGCGTACCGGGAATTGTGACTGCTACTCCCGCTATACCGCCGCCGGAGCCTGTGTCAATTGTCGCAACAGCTTTTCCGCCGTCCGTCTCAGCCTTTTTGGCAGCGCTTTCAAGGCCTTTCATGGTGTCCTGCGGTACAGATACGGTCTGTTTTCCGTCTGAGGTTGTACCGGATAGGGTTGCGGTCGCCGTGGTTGTTGCATCGCTGCCGGAACCTGTGGTATC
>CAYQMY010000137.1:0-6086 GCA_964418735.1 uncultured Oscillospiraceae bacterium
CCAGCGGCTTAACGGTTATTACCCCGTCCTCTTTATTTATATCAAAAATCAAGTGAGATTCCGTGGCATATTTGTCATATTCCAGCTTCCCAAGCTTCTCCTTTTGAGCGATAGCAGCAGAAATCTGCTGATTAATACGACGATACTCATCAAAGGGGTCTTGTGGAAAGGCCGCATCAAACTGCTCTGCGGTAAATACGCCTCCACTTACAAGTTTATCCTTCAGAGAAGTTGAGCTTCCCTTCATGCAGGCGTAAAGTGCGGCGCAGGTCACATCAACCATGTCCCCCCGAAGGAAAACCTTCTCGTCCAGCTGAGTCGGCAAAATACCGCAATAGGAGGCCAAAGGCCAGGGCAAATCCCAGCTGAACTCAGCGCTGTCATACCCTTCCCAATCGCCATAGACATTGTTCTTGTCCGTATAGCCTAGAGTGCGCAGCATAAGGGTCAAATACATTTCCGCCGTCACCTTATCCTCCGCACCAAATAGTGTGTCCGACAAGCCCTTGGCCAGCCCCTTATCATAGGCATAGGAAACATAGCCGTCAGCCCATGCCGGAACATCGGTAAATGTGTGTGTCTTGGGATATTCCTCGGCTTCGGCGTCTTTGCCCAGCACCCTTATAAGCATGGTCACGGCCTCGACCCGTGTTGCCTGTTGCTCCAGCCCAAAATCAGTTCCCTCACCGTTTATACCTATGCCTTGGAACAGCTCCAGCTCCTTCAATTTCAGGGCCAGTGCAGTTTCAAAGCTTATATCCCTATATTTCGAATTAAGATACGTTTCGGTGCCCGTGGCCCCTGCGCCCTCGGCAAGAGCCTCCGGAACAATAGAAATACACAGCAGAATGCAAAGGACGCAGCTCATTAGCTTTTTCATTTCATTACTCCTTACATCATTTAATCCAGCGAATAGCCTCCGGTGCCAAAGCCAGTGCAGCGCCATACTCCGTCAGCCTGCTCCAAAATCGCCTGACGGCCCATGACGAGCCAGCCTTTCAGGTCGCCCTCACCATCGACGCTGTTCCCTGCCCACCAGTTAGTTGATTGATACAGCTCTTCGGGCGGCTTTACCGCAAAACTCACATCGTACAATACGCGGTTATCCTTTGTCTGAACTGTTTTAAAACCGAGAGTTTTATAATCGAGAACACAATAAGTGTTTTCGGGCGTAAGGTTCTTAATACGCATACCGTAGGCGTCCATAAAACGGCTTAACGTATCCTCGGCACTTTCTTTGTCCTTCACGGGAATTGTAATATTGTAGGCCTTGACCTCGTATACGGAGAAATCCATCATCATGCAGTCGGGAAGCGATAAGCCATCGGAGCCAAAGGCCTTCCATATAGTTTTGCTATCTCCATCACTCCAGACAACAAGGCTGCTCCCAAGATAGAATCGGAAATAGGCTTCAGTGCTGTCGCCAAGGCAGAGCGAAGCTCCTTCCGGTTCTTCATAGCTTTGCGCCTCTAGCCAGTAATAATTATAAAAATGCACCTCGCACCGCGATTTATCACGTATGACAAAAGATAGCCCCTCCGGCGCTGTCTTTTTCTCATTTTCGTACCAGAACATAGATTCGCCGTCAGAAAAAATAGTCCGGAGCTTGTTATAAGCCTCATCGTGGGCCGCTTTAGCTTTAACCAGCATGTTTTTAAGGTCATGCGTAAATCCGGTGGCTCCGGGCGCGCTGTCGTTTATCACCATGGGAAACAGGTAGTGTGGGTAGTCGTTATTCATCACAAAAATAAGATATGTTGGAGTTGAACTAATCCAGCCGTCCTTGTCGATTGACGGATCTCCGGCGAGAAAAATTCTTTCCGGAGTTGTCGTACGGATTCGGTAGTCAAGCTCGTATACTTCGATAGACTGCCAATTTGGAAATATTGGCTGCTTAAACTCATTTAGCTTTTGACCTTCGAGTTCATTATATGAGTGCGCGAGGGTAATGCCGTCTATGCTCCAGTTGTCATACACGGGCGGAATCCCAACAGACTGTGGAACGCCGTCTACAATGGTCGAGCAGCCCGAGCTGCCGCAGCTTTGGGCATATCGCTCCTTAACATATTTCTTAGCCGCGGACAGAACATTTTCGGGAGCCGAAATGCTCTCGTTAATTATCCCCTCCGGGTCGGACGCTGAAGTGCAGATAATGTCCGATAGCTTCAAATTCGATATGAAGAGATACTCATCGCCCTGCTTTTTCAAGGTCAGCACCCTTTTTTCGCCATAGCTATAGTTAAGGCACAGGATATCCCCGTAGCGCGCACCGCCGTAAAACTTGATACCGCAGCAGTAATTGGTGTCGCCGTGATAAAAATAGTAGGCGTAATAGTCTTCAAGATATGTAAATCTCTCAAGCCCTTTTTTATCGGTATCATTAATCGTTATGCCCATATTCTTTTTGAGCACCGTGTCCATATTGGCGCGGCTAATTTTTTGGCACGCACACGGGGCCTCTTCTGTCCGCCCCTCCTCTGCTGCTACTGCCGCCTTTTCTTCAGCTGTAAATTTCTCATCAATTCCACTGCCGCAGTAGAAAAGCTCAAAGAGGTCTATCTTTTCAGGAGCGCTGTATAGGGAGCTTAAAAACTGATTTTTTATATTGATGGGCGTACCGTTGAAAAATTCGTCGCCGTTAAAGTAGGCGAGTTCTTCGTTTGTTAGCGCCATAGCCCATGTGTCGTAGCCGATGGTCGGCGTAGCAATGGCTCCAACCGTTAACTCAGGTGTCGGCGTTGCGCCGTTAAAATTATTAGCTCCCGCTGCCGTAGCTTCCGGAGTAGCTCCAATGCCGTTGCCGTTATTTTTCGGGCTGCAGCCTGACACAGCTCCAAAAATCAAAATCACCGCAATAAGAACGGACAGCGGCTTTTTGGCTCTCTGTGCAGTCATATAAGCATCTCCCTTCGTCCATCCGATTAAGCCTTTTTAAATAGCTTACTCCATTATAACATATTATAGAAGCGTCAGCAATACTCAAGGAGATCTGCGCTCCCAATATAGTTTACAGGGTAAATAATAAATGTTATAATTTGCTGAAAATAAATATATTAGCAAAACAAAAGGCTTAAATGAATGATGTCAGGTTTAGGAGTCTAATTATGACACAAACGAAAGTAAAATACGTCGTTTTATTTGCAATAGTCATTCCGCTGCTTCTCTTCGCCAACGTTCTTTCTGTGCCGTATGAAACGACTCCGTCCGAAAACGGAACGCTTAAACTGAGCGGGCAGGATTTCAATGAGCGTGTCATTTTTAAGCTTGACGGGAAATGGGGATTTTATTGGAACAGGCTGCTGGAT
This sequence comes from uncultured Oscillospiraceae bacterium, assembly GCA_964418735.1. Classification (GTDB taxonomy): domain Bacteria; phylum Bacillota; class Clostridia; order Oscillospirales; family Oscillospiraceae; genus DUPK01. The sequence continues at coordinate 3,306 of CAYQMY010000137.1, forward strand.
TATGAAAATGTTCAGATTAAAGAGCCGGATATCTATGTCAATGTACCGAATACATGGAACAAATATCAACTAAACGACGAATATTTGCCTGGGCAGGGCTGTGCCACATATCGGCTCCATATTATAACCGATGCTGACGAGGGAGCCCGGCTTGGCCTTAGAATCAAAACGCTTTCAAGCGCATACAGGCTTTATGTCAATGATGAGCTTGCGGCATCGGCAGGACGGGTATCTGATAGCGCGAGGGATGAAACCGGGCGGTACAAACCACAAACCGTTTATTTTCAGGCTCCGGCAGAGGAATTTGATATCACAATCCAGATCTCGAATTTTGAGCACGCTAGAGGCGGCTTGTGGGACAGCATTTATCTGGGCAGTGCGGAGCACATAAGCGCCTATAATACATATACAACCGGCAAAGAGCTTTTTTTGATTGGCGCGTTTATTATTGTATTCCTATTCCATCTGGCGGCATATTTGCAGACGGGACTTAAATCCTTTCTGTACTCGTCTTTCCTGTGCTTTTCTGTTCCTGTTATGATCGATACCGTGGGCGAATTCATCCTTTTTGGTTCAATCGAGGGTCTTTCGCTGAAAGCGGCAATATTTATATGGTATACGTCTACGAATCTGGTACCGCTGTTTCTTCTTCTGTATATAGGCGAGCTTTTCAAAACGGAGTTTTCCAAAACAGCCACGAAAATATATTTCTGGAGCACCGTCGCTTTTCAGCTCGCTTTTATTCTGCTCCAGCCGGGTGAATACACCAGGCTGCCGCTTGCTTGTGACATACATAACATCGCGGGATTTGTATGCGCGTTTGTGTTCATAATCCTCGGCATGAGAAAAAAGCTTAGGGACGGATGTCCGCAGCTTCTGGGCATGGTAATCGTTTTGGTCAGCTACATTCACGATACGCTTTATTACGCCAATGCCATTCAGGACAGCCTCGGAGAAGTCTTTTACGTCGGACTGTTTTTGTTTATTTATATACAGATGATAACGCAATCATCGCAATTGAAGGAGTATTTGAATAGAAACGCCGCTATGGAGATGGCTTTTCTTCAGGCGCAGATCAAGCCCCACTTTTTGTATAACGCGCTCAACACCCTCGTTTCCGTTTCCCGTTATGATGCGGACAAGGCCAGAAGCCTTTTAATCGATTTCGGCAATTATCTTAGACGGAGCTTTGATTTGAAGGACCCGAGCCAGTTTACCACCTTAAAAAACGAACTGGAGCTTGTGAGAACGTACGTGGAAATTGAAAAGGCGCAGTTTGAGGAGCGACTTGAGGTAAGCTTCGAGGTCTGTGACGATCAGGAGCTGGGAGTTCCCGTCCTGATGCTTCAGCCCGTCGTTGAAAACGCGATATTCCACGGCGTACTTCCCAAAATTGAAGGAGGCCGTGTCGAAATCTCGGTTAAAAGAAACGGAGGAATACTTGAATTCGCGGTAAAGGATAACGGTGTCGGAATAGAGCTGGATAAGCTCAATAGCCTCATAAGCCATGACTCTGCGAGCGGAGTGGGTCTTTCAAATATAAACGAAAGGCTTAAAAGGCTTTACGGAAAGGGCCTGCAGATAAAAAGCCGCCCCGGAACGGGTACGGAAGTAAGCTGGACTGTTCGGATTAATCAGTGAGAGGGTGTGATACATATGATAAGGGCGATACTTGTCGACGATATGAGACCGGCGCTTAGGGAGCTTGAGTTTCTGCTGAAAAAATATCCGGATATTTCGATAGAAGGTATGTATACCAATCCGCTCGCGGCTATTGAAAAAATAGGCGAAACAAAGCCTCAGGCAGTGTTTCTGGATATCAACATGCCTCAGCTTCAGGGAATGGACGCGGCGTCGAAAATACTGGATCTAAGTCCGGAAACGGATATCGTCTTTGTAACGGCATATGACCAGTATGCCATCGAGGCCTTCGAGCTTCACGCGATGGACTACCTGCTTAAGCCGATTTCGGAGGAGCGTTTGGAAAAAACAATTGAGCGTTTGCGCAGGAAAGCCCCAGTAGAAAAGGAAAGGCATTCGACAAAGCTTCAGATACGGTGCTTCGGCCGCTTTCAAATGGGCTGGGAAGACCAGGAGCCCATTAAATGGCGGATAGAAAAGGCGCGTGAACTTTTTGTTTATATGCTTCTAAACCATGAACGTAGCATTTCAAGAGATGAGCTGCTCGATAAGCTGTGGCCCGAGGACAACCCGGAAAGAGCGGTCAAGCAGCTTTACAACGGCACCTATTACATACGCAAGGCTTTGGAAGCCTACGGAATAGATAAGTCGCTTATCAGCATAAATAACAGCTATAATCTAACTCTGGGTCAGGTAGACTGGGATGTTGGCCGCTACTGCAAGCTTTTTGAGAATCACAAAGAGGATAGACCCCGTGCGTTTGAGGAGATGGAGGCGCTTTATGCTGGCGATTATCTGGAGGGGGAATTTTATCCCTGGTCGGATTTCGAAAGGGAAAGACTGTCTAAGCTTTACAATCAGTGTGTAATTGAACTTTCAAAAAGCTATATCAGCGAAAAGAAATACAATCAGGCAGAGAAGGTTTTGCTCAAGGCCTATAACAAAAACCCTTATTTGGAGGATATATCGGAGCTTCTGCTTACACTTTATAAGGAAACCGGCAACAAAGGCACGGCGATAAAGCATTACAATGCCTACGCCGCGCTTATAAAAGAAGAGCTTGGCATCAGTCCGGATAAAAAGCTCAGAGAACTCGTCAAAACAATTATTTAACATTCTATAATGCTTTCTCAAAAACGA
>CAYQMY010000138.1:0-6085 GCA_964418735.1 uncultured Oscillospiraceae bacterium
GTGCATATTTTTCGGTTGCCGCTTAAGCGGCGAGAAAAATGTACTTAAATCTCCTTTTTAAAATTTTTAAAATCCAAGATAGAACATATAAAATCCAATCAGCAGAATAAGCGCTCCCATTACAATTTTCAAAACAGTGCTTGCCCTGCCGTATTTTTTGCTGGAAGAAAGCTTCTGCACGAAGCCTATCGAGGTTCCGGCAACGACGGCGAGAATGCCGTGCCCGATAGAATACAAGAGCAGTAGCAATACGCCCCAGATTATGCTGCCTTTGCCCGCAACGATTCCGAGCAGCGCGATTAGCACAGGAGTCGAGCAGGGCGATGAAAAAATACCGCCGAGTATTCCCGCGATAAAAGCGCCTACAAAGCCCTTCTTCGTATTCTTAGAAATGAGATAGCTTGACGGGATAATTTCAAAAATCCCCCAGGTCTGCAGCGCCATCAAAATCATAAGAGCACCAAGAATTAGGTACCACCACGATGCCGATGTGCCCATTAATCGACCGGCGATCGAAGCTACAACACCAAGCACCGTGAATGTCACGGCAGCTCCCGCCGCGAAAGTAACAGAGAGCCAAAAAGCCTTTTTGGTATCCTTCTGGCCCGTGCCGCCAACATAACCGATAACCAAAGGAATACTGGATAGGCAGCAAGGCGTGAAAGACGTAAGCACACCGGCTATAAGCGCAAGCAAAGGTGCAAGCCAGCCGCTGTTAGTGATAAGCTCAGACATGCTCTCAAGTATTCCTGTCACTTTTTCACCCCCATGTCAGCTAGGATGGCCCGCATTTCCTCCTCCGTCAAGCCGCCCTGATGAACGGTGAAGACATGCTTGCCCGTATCCTTCGCCGCATATTTGATGAACTCAATTTTGATTTTATCGCTCGGCACATAGGGCGTGCCATCGGCGTTAATAAAGACCTGAGTCGGAATGAGCTGTACAGGGAATCCATTTGCAGCAGAGGTGTGTTTCCATACGTCAACGAACTTGATAATGGCGTAGCCCTGCATTTCCTCGTTCATTTTTTTAAGTACAGGAGCCATCGCCTTGCAGGGATCACAGGAATCCGCTCCGAAGTCAATAATGATTGGATATTTGTATTTCTTCAGTGCCTCAAGGTCGATTGAAGAGGTCTCTAGCACAAAGTCGGCAATATTACCCGTTTTGGGGTCGATTGGTGTGGGCGTGGGATGCGTTTTCAGTACCCATATTACGGTAAGCACCGCGGCAATCAATACAGGGACAATAATTTTCAACAAGATCTTCTTGTTTTTCATCAGCAGCAGTTGCCTCCGCAAGAGCAGCCTGATTTATTTTGCTTTCCGTCAAAGAATTGCTTCAAATTCTCCGGCAGCTCATAGCTATTACATGAACAGCCGTTTTCCGACTGCCCGAATACCGCCTTAAGGACGGCCTCCGCCACCATTTCTTTAGGAGCCACCTCATAGCGTTCCCCATTATACTCAAACACTCTGCAGGCAACATCAGTGCCGCTTATATCACTGCAGCAGCCGCAGCTGTTTTCCGCAACTGATTTACAAATATCCTGCCCGTTCACTCGAATCGTCGGAGAGGAGAGAAACTTATACTTCTCGGCTAGCTCCACCGTCTTCATCTCAATTTTGTTATACTCGACCTCATAGCCAGCAAGCTTCAGCACCGGGGTAAGTGTCATCATAACCTCGTCAAGAACGTTATCCGTTCCGATGCAGCGCTCACAGGTATTAAGGTCAAGATACAGGTAATCCACCGTGACCTTTTTACCCGAGGATTCACCGCACCCGCAGGAACAGGCGCTTTCCTCTGATTCGTGCGTGCCGTTCGGCGGTGTCCAGCCGGTGTCCTCCCCAACATAGGTACCGTTTGGAGGCGTCCAGCCGGTATCCTCTCCTACATAGGTAATCGCGCCGACCGGACAGCGTTTGCCGCAGCCGTGGCAATGATCGACGCAGCCATCAGGGTTTGTAACGACCGGAGAGGGCGCCTTTGCAGTATCATATACAGCTCGGGGACACATTGAAACACAGTTGCCGCACTCGGTACAACTAATATAATCGATTACAGGATACCATGTCTTTGCCATAATATACTTCCTCCTAAACTATCAACGTTTGAAAAGCGTTGAATAAATAACCAATAATTATGATTCCGACTGTACAGATAGTAATGAATACGCCGAGCAGCTTAGGCTTAACAGCCTTTCGCAGCATAATCATGGAAGGCAATGACAGAGTGGTTACCGCCATCATAAAGGACAATACAACTCCAAGCTGTGCGCCTTTAGCAAACAAAGCTTCCGCAATAGGAATGGTACCGAAGATGTCCGCATACATCGGTACGCCGATTAATGTTGCCAGAATCACGGCAAAAGGATTATTGCTGCCAAGTACTTTAGATATCCACTCCTCCGGAATCCAATTGTGTATCACTGCACCGACACCCACGCCAATAAGTATATACGGGAATACCTTTTTGAAGGTTGAAAGCATTTGCTCTTTGGCATAAATCAGCCGATCTTTTTTTGTCAGATCTGGGGCTTCTATATCAACGCTGCCAGCAGACATGATAAAGCTCTCAACATACTTTTCCATGTGCAGCTTCTCAATAAGCGTACCGCCAATTACAGCTATAATAAGTCCGACAACAACATATACGACAGCTACCCTTGCCCCAAATATGCTCATCAGCAGTACGAGAGAGCCTAGGTCAACCATCGGGGAAGAAATCAGAAATGAAAAAGTAACGCCCAAGGGAAGTCCGGCGGAGGTAAAACCAATAAAAAGCGGAATAGATGAGCAGGAGCAAAATGGTGTGACCGTGCCTAGCAGAGCCGCAACACTGTTAGCACCGATCCCGTGGAACCGGCCAAGTATTTTTTTGCTTCGTTCCGGTGGGAAGTAGCTCTGGATATAGCTGATGAGAAAAATCAGGAAACACAGCAATACCGTAATTTTTATTACGTCATAAGCGAAAAACTGGACGCTCCCGACCCAGCGACCGCTTACATCAAGCCCTAGAGCCGACAAGCCGCTGCCAATAATACTGTTCACCCATTTCATGCCAAGAATTTGATTTTGAAAAAAGTCCCACACTGCTTTTAGAATTTGCATAGGATATAAACCTCGCTTTCATTTAGGCAACCACTCATTACCCGGACAATCACATCAAATATTTTTGATGTATTTTGCTCTTAAAAAGCCACCTAACGATGGCTTTTATCTTTTGCAGCATATATCTTCTTCTGTAACCGCGTTCGGGGTTGTAAGTTCCTTTAGCAAACCGAAGGCAACCGCGCTGCCCTTCTCACTGATTTTATAATGCGTCCATTTGCCCTCCTGCTGACTCTCCACAACGCCCGACTCGACCAGTATCTTCATGTGGTAAGAAAGCCCCGACTGTCCAAGCTCAAGCTGCTCCAGCAAAACGCAGGCGCATTTTTCCCCACCGCGCAAAAGCTCAAGAATGCGCAAACGCTTTTCATCGCAAAGCGCCTTAAACACCTTTGCTTGCTCTTCGTATATAGTTTCCAAGTTTTCACCTCATATCAAATTTATTTGATATGTTTAATTATATGCAAAGAATATGGTTTTGTCAATACAGAATAAATTAAAAAATTTATCCCCAGTAAAACACTATCACTGTCAGTATAATGATCGTTGACAGCACAAATAACTCGGAATATAATATCCCACGTAAAAAACTGGAATTATTTTACGGAGGCTGCTATGAATGACTTTCCGAAGTTTATGAAGAGCGAAGCAAACCATATCCAAAGCAATCAGCAAAACACGAAGGATATCGACGACTACTACTATGAAGGAAATGACGGCAGTCAAATGGCCTTTTGGACCTGCTATTCGAATCAGGTTTCAAACCCCCACCAGCATCCGTTCGACGAATACACGGTTGTTCTTTCCGGACAGTATACAGCTATAATTGACAGAAAGGAAATCGTATTAAATCCGGGAGATGAGTTATTTGTTCCCAAAGGCACGCTGCAGGGCGGTAGATGCATTGCAGGGACAAGAACAATCTCCGCTTTCGGCGGTAAACGAATAAAAAAGGACATCTAAATTTTAATACTTGGTGGACTATGACTACATATAAAACAAACGAAATAGCGAGGCTTACGGGAGTTCACCCTAATACCGTTCGCCTTTACGAGGAGGTAGGCTTTATCACGCCTCCGGAGCGCCTTAGTAACGGCTACCGTGTTTTCACGGAGCTTCAACTCCGTCAGATGGAGCTGGCGCGGCTTGCCATGCGCGCCGAGGTGCTACAAAACGGTCTCCGAAAGAAAGCAATTGAAATAATCTGCCTTTGCGCCGCGCTGGATTTCGACCGCGCCTTACAATCAGCTGGGGAGTATGAAGCCATGATTATGCAGGAGGCCAAAAGCGCAAAAGCCGCTATCTCATCCGTAGAAGCGATTTTAAGCCGTAAAAACATGCCCGACGAAACACTTCTCAAGCGTCATGACGCCGCAGAAATGCTAAACGTGACCATTGATACGCTCCGCAACTGGGAACTAAACGGACTCATTACGATAAAACGCAGGCAAAACGGCTATCGGGTTTACGACGCCTCAGATCTTGAACGTCTGAATATCATCCGCGCGCTCCGCTGCGCAAATTATTCACTTTCCTCTATACTGCGCCTTATGAACCATCTGGACAAAAATGCGAGTGCGCCGGTTGAAGAAATACTTAATACACCCACAGAGAACGAGGATATTGTATCAGTCTGCGACCGTCTTCTTGTATCGCTGGAGGCAACGCGGAAGGACGCGGCTAGAATAAGGGAAATGATTAAATCTATTAGAAAAGATTTTATAACACTCCAGTAAGACACCAGACTTTGTTTCTTTGATAACATTCTGGTATTCGCTACTTTGGTATCAAAGAAACGCCGCCTCGGGCGGCAGAAAAGGAATGGTCATTTTTATGGTAAATTGGAAGAAGAAAACAATCACATTTCTTATCAGTCAGGGCGTCACGCTGTTCGGCTCGTCGCTTGTTCAGTTTGCAATCGTATGGTATGTGACTCTCAAAACCTCGTCAGGCGCTTGGATATCAGCGCTGACCATATGCTCCTTCGTTCCGCAGTTTCTGATTTCGTTTTTCTCCGGCGTATGGGCCGACAGGTACTCGCGAAGGCTGCTCATTATAGCATCTGACTCAATCATTGCCGTAGCGACGCTGGCCCTAGCCCTTATGATGCCGCTGATCGGTGAGGACAGCAGACTTTTTACGGCTCTGCTTATTACATCGATTATCCGTTCTCTCGGTGCCGGCGTACAGATGCCGGCTGTAGGCGCTATGATCCCCCAGCTTGTGCCGGAGGAGCACCTGATGCGCTTTAACGGTATAAACGCAACGCTGCAGTCCGTTGTTCAGTTTGCAGCTCCGGCGGCAGCGGGCGCAATACTCACCTTCGGCACACTCCGCAGCACGCTTTTTATAGATATTGCAACCGCCGTTTTAGGCATCGCCATACTTTCTTCTGTTGCTATCGCTAAGCCGGAGCGGAAAGAGACAGAGGAAGCGTCCTCCGTTTTCTCAGAAATGAAGCAGGGCATGAATTACGCGCTTTCAAACGGCTTTATCGGAAAGCTCCTGCTAACCCACGGCATTTTTGTTTTTCTGGCAGTGCCGGCAGGCTTCCTCGCGACCCTGTTTGTAAGCCGCACCTACGGCGACGGCTACTTCTACCTGACGCTTGTGGAGCTTATCGGCTTTGCCGGTATGATGGCCGGAGGCCTACTTATCGGAACCTGGGGAGGCTTTCCGAGCCGTGTCAAGACTTTGCTGGTCGGCTTGACCGCTTTCGGCGTACTTGGAATCGGCATGGGCGCGATTAAAAGCTTCGCAGTCTATCTGGTTCTGATGGCAATTTACGGCATCGCGCTCACGATGGTGCAGACTGCGGTCACGACGCTCCTTCAGGAGAATGCCGAGGCGAGTATGCAGGGGCGAGTATTCGGCTTTATGAACGCCATGTATAGCGGCTGCCTGCCGATAGGAATGGCTGTATTCGGCCCTCTGGCGGACGCTGTATCTCTGCGCCTGCTCATGATAGTCAC
>CAYQMY010000139.1:0-3215 GCA_964418735.1 uncultured Oscillospiraceae bacterium
AAGGAAAAAGCTCTCAGGCTAATAAACAAAATAGTAAGGCCCGATTTTGGCAAAAATATTGTTGGGAGGGTTGAGTATGGATATAAACATGGATTTTGACGCAGTATATTTTGAACCTGAAGCTCTTAACTACAAGCTTGAAAAAATTCTGCGCGAGAAATACGCGGAGCTGCCGTGGCTTGAAATAAGGTCGCACAACCGAATTCCGGAGCTTAGCTCCGCTGGGAATAAAGAGTATATTAAGCTAAAGCGCCATCTTATAATCGGAGTTCGAAAAACTCATAAGTATACGGAGAACCACAAGGTTTCCGACTGGCTGGTGCCCTACACCTCTTCCGGCTGCCGGGCAATGTGCCTGTACTGTTACCTCGTTTGCAGCTACAACAAATGCTCCTATCTGCGCCTTTTTGTGAATCGTGAGCAGATGATGGGAAATCTTTTGAAAGCAGCTGCCGCAGCTGCGGCTCCCCAAACCTTTGAAATCGGAAGCAACAGCGATCTTGTGCTCGAAAACGTCATAACAGGCAATCTCGAATGGACGATTGAGCGTTTTGCGCGGGAGGGAAGGGGCTCTCTTACCTTTCCTACGAAGTTTGATATGGTAGAGCCGCTGCTAAGCATTAATCACGGCGGCAAGACGATATTCCGCATGAGCTTCAATCCTACGGAAATTATACGCAGGGTTGAGATAGGCACCTCTCCGCTGGATGCCCGCATACGCGCGCTTAACAGTATGTCCGAGGCAGGGTACCCGGTTGGGATGCTTATTGCGCCGGTAATCCTGCTTCCGGGTTGGAAGCAGATGTACGCAGAGCTGATTGAGCAGCTGTCGGACACGCTCAGCGAGAGCGTAAAAAGTACGGGCTTTATCGAAATCATCCTCATGACCTACAGCTATGTTCAAAACGCTATCAATGCCGAGGCCTTCCCAGGTGCCGTTCCCATTTTCGACCGGGAGCAGATGACCGGACGAGGTCAGGGAAAGTATTGCTACCGCGCCGATCTGCGGGCGGAGGCTGAGGAGTTTCTGAGTCTCATGATTGCGCAAAAACTCGGAAACATGAAGATTTTGTATATATCTTGAGCTTAAGCTTGGCATCGGAGACGCTGCGCCCTATTTCTTATCATTGTGCCGATGCTTATTTTTCCGCATAAAAAAGGCGCACTCCTTTGTCGGGAGTGCGCTGAACAATTATACGCGCAAATATTTTAATCTTACTTTTGCGCCTGCTTAAGAGCGTTTTCAAGAGCCTTGAGGTGAGTTTTAGACGTTATCGTGGCGCCGCTAACGACATCTACCTGAAGAGTTTCGGACTTAATTACATTGTCATATATGTCACCGATGCCTTTGCCATCTTTAAGCTTAGAAGGGTTTCCGTCCTTGTCCAGAGCACCCTTAAGTATCTTAATATTTGCTATTTTGCCTCCCTTTATAGTGACCTCAACCTTGGTGTCCCGAATATGGGACTTTGTGCCCTGGTATTCACCGATATAGGTGCCGTCGCGGAGATTTTTGAAATCCATTGAAGATATTGAAAGCTCAGCTATTTCGCGCCGCCCCGGGCCGTCTACCATCAGCCCTCCCACAGCTACTCCACCAAGTACCACCACAACAATTATCGCAATCCACATAATTCTTTTCCCCTTTCTTTTAACAGCTTTGCTCATTTTAAATGTTCCTTTCATATTATCGTCACCATGATTCCTGCGTCAGCTTGAAAGCAATCAATCAGACCTTTGGTGATATAGACCTGAAGATTATCGTCTATGACAATCGCTTCCGCTCCTGAAAAACTGTTCAGGAAGCGAAGTCCATTGATGCCTGCAACAAAAATTGCCGTCGAAAGCGCATCGGCAGCCATAGCACTGTCGGCGACAACAGTTACGCTTGTAAGCCCCGACTGCGCCGGATAACCTGTGGTAGGACTGAGAATATGATGCCATCGCCGTCCTCTTCGGTCGATAAAATAGCGCTCATAGTCGCCCGAGGTTACAACTGCCTTGCCCGTGACTGACACCGCTCCGATAAGGCGGCCATCAACCCGAGGATGCCGAATTCCGACTCGCCACGGAGCGCCGTCGGGCTTATTCCCAAGCGTGGAAACATTTCCGCCGATATTTACAAAGGCGGAGGAAACGCCCTGCTCCGCAAGGGCTTTGACGCACCGGTCGCTCGCATAACCCTTTCCAATGCCGCCCAAATCTATAGACTGTCCTGCCCTGCGTAGGCAGGCTGTTTTCTTATCCGCTGAGAGCACTAAATCGCGGAAATTGACCATTGGCAGTATGCTTGCAATCTTTGAATCAGTGGGAACACGCGTTTTGTGCTTATAATCCCATAGGTCAATCAGCGGCGCGACGGTTATATCAAACAGCCCCTCGGAGATTTCTGAAAGCTCAAGCGCAAACTTGAGTATGTCATAAGTTTCTTCGCTGATTTCGACGGGCGCTGCACCTGCAGACTGATTGATTTTGCTAACCTCGCTGTCCGCTATGTATCGGCTGAGCTTTTGCTCCAAGCGGGTAAGCTCGGATTTCGCGGCGGAGATAGCCGACTGCGCATTTTCGCCGAATACTCGATATGTAATTTCGGTACTCATAGCAAAGCTACTTTCCTCTGTCACTGCGCACGGCATATGTCCAAGACTCCTCCTGTTTAAATATATATCTATGAGAATGAACTAGAAAATATTCATTCATTTATCGATCTGAAAAAACTGCTCTCTATTCTGAGCAGTCCATCAGGCTCTTTAAAATCAGTTCGGTCATAAGAGTTAAAAGCTGCGGAAAGTAATCTATTCCGATTTCTTCCTTGTGAGTATCCACGTTGATAACAGCTGCAAAAATCATCATTATCATTTTGCTGTCGATGTCTTTACGCATTTTTCCCTGATCCTGCCACAGCTTTATAAGCTCAAGGAAGCTGTCGTATAAAAAAAGACGGCCTCAAGCCCATTTTCATCACGATAGAGCTTTTCAATTTTTCCGAAAACGGCCTTGTTGTACCATTCCTTCAAAATGGGGTTGGAACTTACTCCTTCAGTGTTAAGAGCCAGCATTTGCCCGATTACCTCTGACGGACTTCGGCTTAAATCAAGAGACTGCATACAATGCTTTTTAAGTAAAACATTTTCATCCATGAAGATATCCATAAAGAGCAGATTAATCAAGAAGTAATGCAGATATCACAGGTTGTGCAGACAAATGCCGCGACC
>CAYQMY010000139.1:3315-6030 GCA_964418735.1 uncultured Oscillospiraceae bacterium
CCAGCGAAGAGCTTTTAAATCAGTCTAAGAAGCTTGTCGAGGCCGTAAGTATATTTAAACTCAAGGATACTCGCGACTGAATGCTAAGGGAATAACCCGGGCTTAATATAAACCTCTGGGCTGGTGAAAAAAGCACCAACCCAGAGGTTATATTGTTGCCTTGAAAATGTTAAACGCGATCAGCTTTAGAAGCCTTCTTTGTTATTGCGTTTAAACCGATCGCCAAAAGTCCGGTAATTATAACAGACAGCAAATAAGGAACGGCACTTCCGCCGTTTGCACTGGGGTTGATGCATAAAAAACTTGTAAACAGATTGCCCGAAAGGTGGTACAGCATCGCGGTAAGAACGTTGCCTCGGGACAGCTTTAACAAAAATAGATATATGTAACTCTCGGCTATACAGCCTGCAGTAAACAAAACGAGCGGAACGTTAATAGTTCCCAAAATAAAAAAGTGATAGTGCCACGCCGCCCATATAAGGCCGAGTATTAACGGCACGGCAAGCTCGGGAACCGTTCCCGTCAGCTTTTTTTGCAGAAATCCTCTCCACCCAAGCTCTTCCGCAAAGAAGGCCCACGCGATAATAATCAGCTTATTTGCGGAAAGCTGGTTTATCTGAAACGGGGTACCCATGATTAGACACGATAAAGCTTTGGCTGCAAACATAATGCCAAAAGCGGTCAAAACAGGGGCGATAATTGCCGAAGTTTTAATCTTCGGAGTGAAGCTGGTATGAAAAAAATCCTTTAAACCTTTTGTTCCGTTAAAGGCAAGAATAGCCGAGAACGCGGCTATGGAAGGGCTTGCTGCTTCAACGCCGAATAAAATAAAATACAATAGCGAGTTTTGCGCTACGGCGTTATTAAGCATTACCGATATGCATAAAAGAGGCAGCAAAAATGCTACAGCCACAAAAAGCGTTACGGTTTTAATATCCTTAGAATTAAACATAAGGGTTTTCTCCTGCAATTTAAGATACGCCGTTTAATCGGCGCTTACTCTGATTTCACCCTGAAGATAAAGCACCGCTTTTCCGGATATCTTGACTCTGTCGCCGCAAGCTTCGCAGTAAAGGGTACCGCCTCTTTTTGAAAGCTGCTTTGCGGTCATTTTGGATTTTTCCAATCTCTCTGCCCAAAAGGGAATCATTACGGTATGCGACCTGCCGGTCACAGGGTCTTCGAAAATTCCGGCGTTCGGCGCAAAGTACCTAGATACGAAGTCAACAGCATCACCCTTCGCCGTCACAATTACTCCGAAGTAATTGGTGAGCTGATTTATTACAGAGCTATCAGGTTTTAGTTTCTTGACTTCACTCTCACTCTCGACTAGCAACAGCAGGTCGTCTGATGAGTGCGCTTCAAGAATAGGGACGTTAACTGCTCTGCGCATCAAATCGGTTACCTCTGTCGGTACGTGCTTTCTCGCCGGGAAATCCAGCTCGTACAGGTCACCTTTTTTCGAGACATATAAACTGCCGCTCATCGTTTCAAAGCGCAGCGATAGCGCGTTTGTATCAACAAAATTCGTTATTACGAAAGCACTGGCGAGAGTCGCGTGGCCGCAAAGGTCAATTTCGACCTCGGGCGTAAACCAGCGAAGGTCGTAGTAATCCTCGCGCTTAACCACGAAAGCAGTTTCGGCAAGGTTGTTCTCCGCCGCGATGCTTTGCATAACACTGCTGTCAAGCCATTCGTCCAATAAGCATACTCCTGCCTGATTTCCCGAAAAAAGCTTATCTGTAAAAGCGTCTACTATAAAATACAGCATACTGCACGCCCCCTAATTTCTATGTTCAACATATTCGACTATAGTACCACCACGGTGACTTACTGTCATATTCGCGCCAGTCGGCACCTCTTTTATATCCCTAAGAATTACGGCATCGTTATTTAATAAATAATCTCTGAATTCCTTTATCGAGTCAACTAAAAATGTCGCCTGAGTGTCTCTGACCGGTTTTAAAGATTCCGCAGAACCGGCAATGATTAAAATGTCTCCAATTTGCGCTAGCTCCAAATTTGCCTCGGAGTATTCGAATCTTAGGCTGCACTTTTTGTTTAAGAGCTGTTCGTAGAATTCTACCGCTTGCTCAATATCCTGTACATAAAACCGATGTAAAATTTGTTTTACCTGCATTTATGTTCACCTGTTCCTTTTTGGTTACTGCTGTAGAGATTTATATTTTCTCCAATCTTATTAACTGTGTAACTACTTTTTTATTAGCTTGAGCACAATGCCTCGTTGTTCGGCAACTGATAAAAACAAATTTGAAGCTATGGCTGCCTTCTCCTTAATCGTAAGCTCGCCCTTAGCTTCGGTTTCGAGTTGTTCCATAACCGTTTTTAAGTCGGACAGCTCTAAAAGGTTTACGGCAATGCAAAAAAAGCTTTTTTTTCTGCCGTCGTTATATTTTTCGAGTAGGTTTTGAAGTATTTCAGACTTTTCGTTTAGCTCGGACAGATATTCAGCCTTTCCGACATGCTTTATTTTTTCCATGTCCCTTAGCTGGTTGCGGTGTGTAATAAAGGAGTCAAAGCGGTCAATACCGTTATATTTTTCGCAGGGGTACAAACTGCACTCATAGCAGTATTCAAATCCTCCGCTCTGAGCGCTGCATTGAGCAATCGCACAGGGCTGATTACCCGGACCGCCGCCGCACCCGGGGCAATAGCCGCCTATTCGCATTGAGCAAAGACCGCAGTTTAAACCGC
>CAYQMY010000140.1:0-3447 GCA_964418735.1 uncultured Oscillospiraceae bacterium
CGAGGAGAGATGGCTGAGTGGTCGAAAGCGGCGGTCTTGAAAACCGTTGTCCCAAAAGGACCGGGGGTTCGAATCCCTCTCTCTCCGCCAAATAAAGCAAAAGGACTAAACCATGGTTTAGTCCTTTTGCTTTATTTTATATCAACGATTCTTAATTTAAGCCCAAGGCTACTCTCTTGGAATTGATATGCGCTTCAATATCATTAGCAACCTGTACCGGATCATCTCCAAGCGCAACCTTTCCACCCGTAAGTGATTCAACGTCTTGTGTCAAAAGCTTTACGAGTTTTGGCGCTCCTGTTAGAAAGGGCGTGGGGGAGAGGTGTGTGTAAGCGCCAAATGCTACTGCGAAAACACCGTCGATGGTTGCCTTTTGCTCCATCCACTCAGGCGCTGTGACTGCAATAGGAAGCTGGGGCACATCCACATCAAGAAAATTTGCAAGCGCAGTAACAAGCATTGATACTCTGCCGGTGTCGGTACACGTGCCAAAGCTTAAAACCGGTGGAATACTCAACATTCCGCAGATTTCTTTAAGACCTGCTCCCGCTAGGTCTTTAGCGCAAGTGTCACAGAGTCCAGCCACTTCGAGGGCATGGTTGCCGCATCCGCAGCTTAGAACCAGAATATCCTTTTTGATAAGCTCTTTTGTGAGATTAACCGTGTTCCAATCTTGAGGGCCGTTGCGGAGTGTCGAACAGCTGGCAAGGGCAACGACGCCCTTTATTTTCCCTGCCTTAATCACATCAACGAGTGGATCGAGCTTATTTCCCAGTGCTCCTAATACTGCCTCAGTTGAAAATCCTGCTACAGCCTTTTGTATCTTCTTCGGAACAGTTGGGGTTATATTGCCATGTCTTTTTTTGAAGTTTTCAATAGCCAGATCAATAAGCTTATCAGCGGTTTTCTCTGCATCCCGTGGGTTATATGGCATAAGCTGATTAAGCCCGGGAATTCCGATAATCGTACTGACGCTGCAAAGCGTGGCCTGATACTTTTCTGCATACTGGTCAATGGCAGGCGGCGAACAGTTTTCGTCCATGGCGAGAACGTCCACTGTGCCGGTTGAAAGAAGAGGTTCAATGCTTAGCCAATCGCCCATCAGGCCGGTAAAGACGTCATCAACAGGGAAGCGCTGCAGAAGCTCCTGTCCGGTTTCGATAGAGCCGACTATCCGCAGCCCCTTGGCGCCCGCATCCTTTGACCTCTGCTGAATCTCAGGCATCTTTGCCTTTTGCAGTGTTGCAACGCCTATCCAAGGCTGATGCCCGTTGAAAACGATGTTGACGTAATCGGCGTCCATTATGCCTAAATCAGTATTAACTTCGTGCGGTGTCGGAGTCCCGTATAGAATATCCTGAACCATCTCAAGGCCAATCTGAGCTGTATAAATCGTCGCAAGCCCTAGACGCAAAGCCTTTTTCGCGAGTGAAACATAATCGCCGTCGACGTTCGTAAGGCAGCTGGCGATACAATTTTGCTCTTCATGAACTACTCCGGAAGGATAAATGTTGAGCCCTCTCCAGACCTCCTTGCGTTTTTTTGGAGCAAATGCCTCCACCATCACGCTGGGCTTATCCGGACCCTTTGACATTTCATTATTCAAAAGGTCCGCAAGCTGCTCCGCCATGAGATTGTCGCTTTGACTTGTGTTGATTCCAAGCGTCTCGCACATCCACTTCAGTTTCGCAGTGTCCTTAATCTGAAAACAGGTTTTTCCTTGAGCCGTTTCGCGCAGAGTCCGGAACGCTTAATAGGCATGGTGACTGTAAGTGCCCGCACCCATTACGTTCTGAAGCAAAAGCGTCCTCATTGCCATTGCATCGGGGCCTATTCCGCAAACGCCTTTATCCTGACCGCCTTTTTCACTGATACGGCAGGGGCCGTCAGAGCAAAGTTGGCAGCTTAATCCCTCAAGACAAAATTTACATCGAATTTTTTCTTGAAGAGCATAACGATCGAATGCATTTGACAAGCCATCTTTTCTGATTTTTTTCAGCATTTCCTCGACAGAATCGTGATAACTTACACGGCCCTGCGTTTTTTCAAGAATGGTTTCTACCATCAAAGTAGCCTCCTAATTTTGATGAGACTATTATTACCTGTTGATGATAAATTTATCGAGACGAAAAAGCAATTAACTTACAAAAAAATACATACAAAAACTTTTTGAATTTCATATTGACAAAAAGCGCTGGTATGGTTATAATAAATCTCGCGCCAAGAGAGAGCGAACAACCTGCGAGTGTGCTGGAACTGGTAGACAGGCACGTTTGAGGGGCGTGTGTCCATGACGTACGGGTTCAAGTCCCGTCACTCGCACCAAATCGAGTGTTCATAACAAACCTGATGGTTTGATATGAACACTCGATTTCTTTTATCACAGGAAAGTGTCCTGACCTAATTAAGTTTGACTTATCTTTTATACGTTCCTGTGATGCTTGCCTGTTGAATGATGTGTCCTTCCATCGCCTTGAGCAAATCTGCTTTTCTCGAGCCGCTGTCTAAATCAAGGAAACAATCCAGAACATAAAACCGGAAAATATAACGATGCATGCTTCTGACGAATACAGGCTGCTTGGGGCCTCTGTAGCGATTACGGCCATAACCGACACCCTGTTTCGCATTGCCGAGCGATTCAACAACCAGACCATATGGGATGTTTTCCGGAATGGTTTCGCATTTAGGGATATTCCAGATAAGCCAGTGATTTAGCGACTCGATTATTGGAATATCCAAATCGTCCATGATAATTGCAATAGACACCCCATTCGGCGATAGGTTTGAAAGCTGAAAAGCAGGCGAAATGTCCTCTCCAAACCCGGTGTGCTTTCTGGGCATAGACCCGTTGTTTTCAAAGGATGGACTTGTAATTTGAAGATTATTCTGATCTAACATTACTATCACTCATTTCGTTAAATATGTTTGCAAACAATCTTTTTTTCAAATAAACAGCATATCCGACGCTGATTATTATAAGAATGGCACTGGCGGCAGCGTCCTGCTCAAATGTGGTTTTTGCAGAAAAAACACTAAGAGCATTTAGAACGCCGTGCGTAATGATACAGGGAAGAAGACTTTTGGTTTTTATAAATATGATCGTAAACAGGTAGCCGATTGCGATTGCATAACAAATCTGCAGCAGCGTTTGCTGTATTTCAGCGCCGTTTAGCAGATTAACGATATGCCCCAGTCCGAAGGTGACGCTTGAAACAACGGCTGCAAGACCTGCTCTTTTCCGGGCGATTGCTTTAAACAAAAATCCTCTGAAAATTACTTCCTCAATAAATCCAACGAAAAGCATGCTTACAAAGGTAAGAACTGTTTCTATAAGGGAATACTTCACCGTTACTCCGTACCACAGGTTGGCGCTTACAATAATGATAAGTGGAAGGAAAAATAAATAGTTTTTGAAATCAGGCTTTTCTGTTTTTCGCAAGCCGAAAT
>CAYQMY010000140.1:3547-5998 GCA_964418735.1 uncultured Oscillospiraceae bacterium
AGGAAAAATAAATAGTTTTTGAAATCAGGCTTTTCTGTTTTTCGCAAGCCGAAATAGTCCCTCAGTTGATTTTGGCTTATTAACCGGAACAACAGAATCGACATGAGCAGCCCGAGTGGTGCGGTTATGCTCGACTTGACTTTAAGGCTTTCAGATAGCGAATCCGCAACACTGAAGGTTAATACATGTATACCAATCCAAACCAAAGCAAAAAACAACTGATTTCTGTCAAAAAGCTTCTTCATTTCAAATCTCCATCTGTCTTTATACAAAGCATTCCTGCTTTAAACGTATGCGCTAATAAACTTTGCAAATGACGCTCATCGTAAGCCATGCTGTTGTTCGCAAGCAAGCTGGCTATTCCGTGAACGGTCAGAAATACGAGCGTAAACAGTTTCTTTGTTTGCTCCGCTGACAGCCCCATTGCCTGTGACATCATTTGCAAGACCGGCAAAAACTCATCCGCTGTGATTAACTCCGTGAGGTCCTTATCATCGAATTTATCTGACTGGAACAAAAACTTGAACAGTTCTTTTTCGGTCACGGCAAATTTAATATATCGCATTCCGATTTCCAGCAGCGGGTTCGGATATTCCCCTTGAATATCCATAATAAATGAAGTGTGGAAATCATCCGCCTTTTTGTAGACAGCGTTTTTTACATCATCCATACCCGAAAAATAATAAAGGATGGGCTGCGTGGAGCAGTCGAGCCGCTTGGCAATGTTACGAGCGTTAACCATGCCGAGGCCCTCCGCTTTAATGACCTCAAACGCAGCATCAACAATCATGTCGCGTGAAATCCGTGGTTTAGGCGGCATTTTTACACCTCCAACGTATAATAACTATTGTAATATAACAAGTGTTATGATACAATAGTTTATATTATCCTGTCAATATATTTTTTCAAGAACGCCGCGAAAGTTAAAGGGGAGAATTTATATGGAAATTATAACTGTTACGAAAGAAAATCTGGAGCAGGAGCACATTTGCTGCGCTATTTCCAATAATAAGGACTGTCAGGTATCAGCCAAAAAATCCTGGCTTGCCGAAAGATTTGATGATGGGCTAGTATTCAAAAAGGGCAATGTACGAGGAAAGTGCTTTATAGAATATATTCCGGCAGAGAAGGCCTGGGCGCCTATCGAAGCGGACGGATATATGTACATAGACTGCCTGTGGGTCTCCGGGCAATTTAAAGGGCAGGGGAACTCCAATTTGCTGTTGGATGAGTGCATAAATGACAGTAAAGCTAAAGACAAGAGGGGACTTGTGGTATTGTCGTCAAAGAAAAAAATGCCCTTTCTTTCCGATCCTAAATTTCTTAGGTACAAAGGCTTCCTTTTAGCCGATACCGCCGAGCCGTATTATGAGCTTCTTTATTTGCCGTTTGAAAAAGCAGATTTAAAACCCCGCTTCAAAGCCCAAGTGAAAAAGCCGCATATTGAAGAAAACGGATTTGTTCTGTACTATACCTACCAGTGTCCGTTTACCGCAAAATATGCTCCGCTTATTGAAGAAATCGCCAAAGCAAATGGCGCTGCGTTTAAGTCGATTCGTATTGAAACAACGGAGCAGGCGCAAAATGCACCTGCCCCGTTTACCTCATACAGCTTATTTTATAATGGAGAGTTCCTTACAAACGAAATCTTGTCCGAGAAGAAATTTGAAAAGCTTCTTGTAGACAAGGGACTTCTGTACTGAGTACATTTAATTCCGCATGTTGCTCGCCCTGTGAGATGCCGGGGCGGAGCGCTAATACGCGCTCCGCCCCGGTTGACTGTCACTTGGATTATTTCATTGTGTCGTAGGTTCTTACCGTCATCAGGATTGCCGCCTCGCGTGTGGCCATTCCGTAGCCGGCCGCGGTCTGTGCCGAGGTTGTAGCCTTCGGCATAAAGTTACCGGCTTCATCGCCCTTTATTATGCCAAGCTTCGACATGTACTTGGTCGCGTCTACTGCCCATGAGGATATATCCTTCTGGTCGGGGAAGTCATTAACGCCCGAAACGCTGTAATCAGCGCTCGGAGCTATCGCCTTGATCGCTCTAAACAGCATGGCCGCGCACTGCTCACGGTCTATAAGCGTTTTCGGCGAGAATGTTGTAGGCGAAGTGCCGTTGGTTATTCCCAGTGCGTAGGCCTTCAGAATTTGAGCGTTTACGGTATCGGTAAAGGGATTCGGAGATACGGGACTTGCCGAGGCGTTTTTAACCTTTTCGTATAGCAGCACAGCGAGCTCGCAGAATTCCTCGCGGTTGATGGATTTCGTCATGTCGGCCCCTTTGAGAATTTCGGGAATCAGGCCGTACTCGTTTGCCTTTTTCAGTTCAGCCTCAGCCCAGGTGCTTGCGTCGGAGTAAAAGCTGCCCGAGCCGATGGTCACTGTATTGGAAACGGGGGAATAAATCGGCTCAACATCCGGCCAACCCTCGTAGTAGTCGTAATAGAC
>CAYQMY010000141.1:0-5966 GCA_964418735.1 uncultured Oscillospiraceae bacterium
TCCGAGAATTCACTTCTCGGAAAAATACCACAGCCCGCGCAAATCGTGCGCGACCGGGGGTATCGAGCCGTTAGGCTCGTATCTAGGGGGCATTGGATGCCCCCTAGAAGACATTATACACTTTTTCTAATCGGTTTTCTATACTTTTTTCTGCAGAATATAATGGACATTACAAAGAAAAACAGCAGAATCATTATAGAGAATATAGATGAAATCAAAAGCGCAGTTCTGAAATCAAGAGATGCGATGCCCGAAACCTGCTCGGCCAGATAGGCTGCTACAGGGGCTTTGAGCGGGAAGAACCTGAAAATGAGCGAAATCAAAAAGGCCGAGATTAAGCCGTGGAGGAACTTGCCCAAAACGTAGCTTTTCGCAGAAAGACCAGTTCCGCCTATAAAAGAAATTACCTGAAAGTGAATGGAAAGTCCAGCCCAGCCCAGCATAAAGGCTGCCATCGTTATAGAGCGCTGAAGCTGGGAAGCGACCTCCTTGAGCCCCCATACGCCGGATGTCAGCTCTATTATACCGGTTATCAGCTTCTCGCACCATTTGCCGTCCAGACCGATAGGAGCTAGTATTTCGCCAAGAACGGAGGCGGCCCAGGGGATGGCTCCCGCCGCAAACAGGAGCTTAATTAAAACCGTGAAGAATATAACAAAGCTGCAGATGCTGATAAGCGAGGTGAAGGAGCCGGTAACCGCCTGAATAAAGGCGTTCGAGTAGCTGACGGTCACGATACGGACTGTTCTGCCTGCGCTTTTCTTTGAGCCCTTTCTGCCCCAGCGGCGAAACAAGATGCCGACGATTACGGAAGAGAGCAAAAGCGTGGCGTAGAGTATAAGCCCGATAAGGCTGCTCGAGAAAATGCCCGCGCCGACCACGCCGAAGATAAAGGCAGGCCCTGAGTTGTTGCAGAAGCTTAAAAGTCTTTCGGCTTCATCTCTTGTGATGCTTCCGTTTTTGTAGAGAGCTATCGCGGTTTTCGCGCCTAGCGGATAGCCGCCCAGAAAGCCGAGAATGAACGCGGCCGCGCAGACTCCGCTGACGTTGAACAGCGGCTGCATTATAGGCTCAAGCAGCCGTCCAAGCTTATCGGCAAAGCCCAGCTCGACTATTAGAGAGGACATCACGAAAAAAGGAAAAAGGGAGGGGATGATAACGTTAAAACAAAGAGCAAGACCGTCCTTTGCTGCGGAAGCCGAGGCTTCGGAATAGTAAATAAGGGCAAAAATCGAAATGCCGATCGCGGCCAATACAAGGCCGTCTGATATACGCTTGTTCGAAAGTATTCTGGCCATGACATCCCCCCCAATAAGGCACAGTTCAAAGATTATCTGTATCATCTATATTTTTATGCGTTAAAGCAATTTTTTTGCATGTCCCGGCATAAAATTCATTGAAGGGGGCGAAAACATTGAATAAGAAGTATCATGCTGAAACCGCCGAAAGCATTGCCGAGCGTTTTGATTTACCTGCCGGCATCGTGTCGGGCCTGCCGCGCATTGAAATAGTCGGGGGCAGGCAGATAACAATAGAGCGGCATAAGGGCTTAATTGAATACAGCCGAGGGGAAATAGCCGTCAATACCGTAAAAAGCATATTGAGAATAAGAGGAGAGGGGCTGGAAATCAGGGCTATGACCTCCGAGATATTAGTGATAAGCGGAACCATTCACTGCGTTGAATTATGAGCATAGGGTTGAAGTTTGAAACAAGTTCAAACTTCAACTGATTTAGGTGCGATTTTCTCGCCACTCACGCGGCAACCGAAAAACACGCACATTATGACCATTTTTTTCGTGGTTATTTTGTGCTCAAGTAATACGGAAGGAATGGTCATAAAAATGAACGGAATCATGAATTATCTTCGCGGAAACGCGAAAATAGAGCTGTACGGCGGAAACCCCGAGCAGTTTATCAATAATCTGGCGCGGCAGGGCATACCGTTCTGGAGGTTTGAAAAGCCAGAGCCAGGGCTTGCAAGAGTCAGAATACCATACTCTTATGCCGCAGATGTGGAAAGGCTGAAAAGAGGTACGGACTGCGGAATAGAGGTCGTGAAAAGGTCGGGGCTGCCCGTGTTCGCAAAAAAAATGAGGCGCAGATGGGCGCTCATTATCGGCCTTATACTCTGCCTGCTTGCCGTACCCGCCATGTCGCTGTTTGTCTGGGAAATCGAGGTCAGCGGAAACGAAACGGTACCGACGGGCGAAATCATGTCGGTGGCGGAAAAACTGGGAGTACATATCGGTATGATCGGATTTTCAATTGATCAGGAGGATATAAGAAGCAGGGCTCTTTCTGAGCTTAAGGAGCTGTCATGGCTGACAGTGAATATAAAAGGAACAAAGGCCGAAATAAAGGTGCGCGAAAGAATTAAAAAACCGGATATAATAAATGATAAGATGGCGACGGAAATCATTGCCGCTAAGAGCGGAGTCGTAACCGATATGAATGTGTTTCAGGGCGCACCAGTTGTGAGCATAGGGCAGACTGTGGCCAAGGGGGATGTCCTTATAGGTTCCGAAATGTCGAGCCTAAATGCAGGCACGAGGCTAGTCCACGCCATGGGCGAAGTTTACGCAAGAACCTGGTACGAATTTTCCTACGAAATGCCGCTGAAATACGAGACAAAGGTCTATACTGGCAAAAGAGCAAAAAATAATGCAATAATTATGTTAGGAAAGCGAATAAATTTGTATTTTAGTACTGGATTTTACAACACATTTTGTGATAAAATTATAAAGACAAATCAGGCAAAACTTCCCGGAGGATATTCGCTTCCGATAACCATTAATACCGAAACCTACATGGAGTACGAACTCGAAAGCTGTGTCATAGACGAAAAGGAAGCCGAAGAGATTTTGAAAAAGCGGCTTTCAGAACGCCTTGACGGGCTTGTCGGGGACGGAGAAAAGGTCACGGTTAAATTCGAAACCAGGGTTTCAGGAGAGGTTATCAAAGTTACGCTTCAGGCGGAGTGTGTCGAGCAAATAGGCGCATTACAGGTGGTTAATTGAGAAAGGATTCTTAACCGGATGATTGAAAAGACCATGAGCGTTGACAGGATGGAGCATGTTATCAGCGTGTTCGGTTCTTTCGACGAAAATCTGAGAATAATCGAGTCGGAGCTTGAGGTTCGGGTCACCGACAGGGATTCGGAGCTTAAAATAAGCGGTGAGCCTGAAAAGGTAATGTACGCGGAGAGGGCCATTGAAGGGCTTTTGATGCTTGCAGCGAAGGGTGAAAACATCGATTCGCAAAGCGTAAGATACATTATTAAAATGGTTCTTGACGGCAATGCCGATAAGATATCGGACCTTGCAAGAGACGTAATCTGCGTTACCGCGAAGGGCAAGCCGATTAAGGCCAAAACTCTGGGACAGAAGAAGTACGTTGAGGCTATTGCAAAAAATACAGTAGCAATAGGCGTTGGCCCCGCGGGTACGGGCAAGACCTATCTTGCTGTCGCGGCTGCCGTGTCGGCGTTTCGCGAAAAGCAGGTAAACCGCATAGTTCTTACAAGACCTGCAGTCGAGGCCGGCGAAAAGCTCGGCTTTCTGCCGGGTGACCTTCAAAACAAGGTAGACCCTTATTTAAGGCCGCTTTACGACGCGCTTTTTGACATGCTCGGCTCCGAGACCTATAACAAGTATCTCGAGCGTGGCAATATTGAGGTCGCGCCTCTTGCCTATATGCGCGGCAGAACTCTTGACGACTCGTTTATTATTCTTGACGAGGCCCAGAACACCTCAAGAGAGCAGATGAAGATGTTCCTTACCCGCCTCGGCTTCGGCTCGAAGGTGGTTATCACCGGTGATGTCACACAAATTGACCTGCCAAGCGATAAGGTCAGCGGACTTAAGGAAGCCGTTCGCCTTTTGAAGGGCATTGACGACATCGCAATATGCACGCTTACCGGCGAGGATGTGGTACGACACAGGCTCGTTCAGAAGATAATAGAAGCATACGAAAAGGATAAAGGCCCGAAGGAAGAAATTACAGCAAGATACAGGAGAGTTAAGAAATGACAACGCAGCCTAAGCATAGAATTTATGTAACCAGAAAACAGCGCAGCAGAGACAACGAAAAGGCAACACTTATGATTCGCAGATGCGTAAAGGCGACGCTTGATGCGGAGGGGGTCAGACTCCCCTGCGAGGTCAACGTAACCATCACAAGCAACAGCGACATAAGATCTGTCAATTACAATACAAGGGGAGTGGACAAGGCGACGGACGTGTTGTCTTTTCCCATGTTTGAGCTTAAGCCTGGTGAATTTAAGGCGGGCGAAAACGATGTTGACCCCGAGACCGGCAGACTGTTCCTTGGCGATATCATGATTTCCCTGGACAAGGTAGCGGATCAGGCGGAGCGCTTCGGCCACAGCAAGGAGCGAGAGATGGCGTATCTCGTTGTACATTCGGCGCTGCACCTTCTTGGATATGACCACACGGACGAGGGCAGAGAAAAAATGAGAATGCGCCGCAGAGAAAAGGACATATTAAGGAAATTGGGTATAAACGATAATGAGTGAGTCGATACAAAGGTCGGGAATAATAACTATCGTAGGAAGGCCGAACGCGGGCAAGTCTACCTTGCTAAACGCGATTGCGGGTGAGAAAATCGCGATAGTTACAAACAAGCCGCAGACTACGAGAAACCGTATCTGCGCCATAATTAGCCGCGAGGACACTCAGCTCGTCTTTATGGATACGCCGGGCTTTCATTCTCCGCGCTCAAGGCTCGGGGACTACATGGTCAAGGTCATAAAGGAGAGCATTTCTGGCGTCGATGCCATTGTTCTCGTTGTCGAGCCTATCGCCAACATCGGCAAGCAGGAAGCAGAGCTTATAGAGCGCATCAAGACCTCTAAAATACCGGCGCTGCTTGTGATAAATAAAATTGATACAGTTGCAAAGGAAGAGCTTCTGCTGGTTATTCAAACCTACAGCGAGGCTTATAAGTTTGATGAGATTATTCCGATCTCGGCAAAAAAGGGAGACGGAGTCGAGCATCTTGTTTCAGTACTATTGCGCTATGCCGCCGAAGGGCCCCAGCTTTACCCGGAGGACATGGTGACGGATCAGCCTGAAAAGCAGGTCTGCGCCGAGATTGTCAGGGAAAAGCTACTGATGTGCCTTGATAAGGAGGTGCCGCACGGCACCGCTGTTGAGGTGACAAAGTTTACCGAGCGCGACAATGAAATTATAGACCTCGACGTTACGATTTACTGCGAAAAGGCTGCCCATAAGGGCATGATTATAGGCAAAAACGGTGCCATGCTCAAAAAAATCGGAGAGCTCGCAAGGCGGGATATAGAGACCTTTATGGGTACTAAGGTATTCCTTCAGACCTGGGTCAAGGTCAAGGAAAACTGGCGCGACAACAATACATTGATTAGAAATTTCGGCTACGACGATTAGTGCAGCATAATTTATGACTAAAAATTACCCGGTATATATAACTTAAAAGCAGACAAGCTAAAGGTATAATGGAGGTAAAGAGTATGAACATTACTGCCATATGGAACTTGTTTGCGATTACCGGAGATTTTCGATTTTATCTGATTTACAAAAAGCTTTCAAATATTTAACGACTAGGTAACCACTGATTAATCCGACATTACCATCTTGGCGTGTCTAGCACCCCCACTCATCGTTAAAAAAACTTGAAATAAACACATTATTCCTGCGCTTTTTTGCCTCGATTGGGGATTCTATCCCCACCAATCTGGCAACGCCGGATTAAATCAGTGATTACCTAGGGGGCATTTGATGCCCCCTAGAAGCATTTTGCAGGCAATATTGCGGACTTAAAGTATTTAAAAATGTGAAAATATGTGATAAGATACATTCCATGATATGAGCGAATGACCGGCTTTTGAGGTATACATATGTACAAAACGACAAACGGCCTTGTGCTTCGTGAAACAAATTACAAGGAAGCGGACAAAATATTGACCGT
>CAYQMY010000142.1:0-5853 GCA_964418735.1 uncultured Oscillospiraceae bacterium
TATGGAGCGCGAAGCGTTTTCTGTTTACGCGTATAAGCTCCGCCGCGTCCTTTCTACACTCGATGGCATATACCTCACCGCGGCTGCAGATTCCGGCCATCTCAACCGATACCGAGCCGGTGCCGGCGCCTATATCGTAGGCAACGGAGTCCGCGTCAAGCATGAGCTTCGCTATGGATATTGCGCGAATTTCGCCCTTTGTCATGGGAACGACCTTGCCTTCGGTGCTCCTTAAAAAGGCATCGTCCGGAAGGGACCAGGCCCTCTTGCTTGGGAAGGCGTTTTTATTTCGAATAATCACCGCGCACAAGGGGTCAAAGCGCAAGTTTTTAAGCTCCTCAGCCGTTCCGGTGGTTATCCTTTCATCGCAGTACGAAAGCCTCTCTCCGGCCGAAACGACAGCTTCCGAAAGGCCGGCCTGACAAAGCTCCTCGCATATCCGGTTCACCGCACCGCTTCCGCCGACAAGCGCGAAAACCTTCTTGTTTTCCGCCGCAAACGGAACGGCAGAGCCCGTCCTGCCGTGGAGGGATATGATGCGGGCGTCCTCCCAGGACAGGCCGAGCTTAGAGCAGAGGTACTGTATCGAGCTTATTCCGGGGTATACCCTCGGCGAATAGTCCTTAAGCATAGGAAGGAGCTTTTTTGTGCCGCTGTAAAAGCCCGTGTCGCCCGACATGAGGACGGCGAAGCGTCTGTATTCGGGATGCTCCTTTATATATGCGAGTATCTTCGCGTTGTCCATGGATTCAAAGCGCGCCTTATCGCCGCCGACGGCTTCGACTATGCGCTTTGCGCCGATTACGCAGTCCGCATCTCGAACTGCATTTTTCGCTTCCTCCGTCATAAGCGCAGGATTTCCCATGCCTATGCCTACGACGCTGACCTGCTGACTGAGCGCTACATCAAAACGTTTGCACAGCTCCTGCACCGCTTCTTCAAAGCTTAAGCCCTCATGCTGAGGCGGTCTGCCGATTATTACGCTGAGCGCTCCCTCCTCCTGAGCCGCTTCGATTTTCTCAAGAAAGCCGCCGCTGCTGCCAGAGTCCTTTGTCACAAGAAACTTCGCGCCGGTCGCCCTTATCAGCTCCCTGTTCAATTCCTTCGAAAAGGGCCCCTGCATCGCAATGATGTGCGAGGGGGCGATACCGCTTTTTTCGCAGGCTGAAACGGATTCCACGGTTGGGAGCACGCGGACATAAAGCCGCTCGCGGTATCCCTCTATCTCAGTGTAAGGAACAAGTTCCTTGCTTCCGGTGGCGATGAGGACGCAGCCCTCGGTGCCCTTAAGATAGTCCGCCGCCTCGCTGATAGAGCCAACGTATACCGCGCCCTCGATGTCCGTACCGCCCGCGCGGTTAAGGCGCAGGTATTCCGTGCCGGCGCTGGCGCAGGCTCCCTTGATATTCTGTGTCACTTCCGCCGCGTAGGGGTGTGTGGCGTCAACGACTACGCTGAATTTTTCAGCAGAAAACAGCGCTTCCATATCCTCCCGCGTCAAGCGCTTGGCCGAAACCGTTACATTTCCGGCCTGCGGCACCAGCGTTTCGCCGTACTGCGTGGCGACACAGACGTAAAGCCTAAGGCCTGTGTCCTTAAGCTGCTCTACAAGCCTTCTGCCCTCTGTAGTACCCGCGAAAACGCAGATATCATACATCGCGATACCCCCTCGGAGTGACCATTTTATTCCCTATTTGCCTTGTGTTCGGATTGCCGATAAAAACCGTGGTGAACATGTCGGCCTTGTAATCTCTAAGCTCCCTGAGAGTCATAATCTTAAGGCTCTCGCCACTTCTGCCGATATTGCGCACAATTCCGCAGACGCGGTTTTCGTCCGCGTACCTTAAAACTATTTCGCAGGCCTCTTTTAAATAGTCGCCGCGCTTAATGCTGGAGGGGTTATACAGCACAATTGAAAAGCCCGCCTTCGCCGCACACTCGAGCCTTAGCTCGATGTCAGACTTCTTTGTGAGCAGGTCGCTCAGGCTAATGACGGCGAAATCGTGAGTAAGCGGAGCGCCTAGCACCGCGGCTCCCGAGCAAGCGGCGGTGAGTCCGCCTATCACCTTGATTTCGGGCTCGCTTTTTTCGCCTCTAAGCTCAAAAAGAAGCCCCGCCATGCCGTAAATACCCGAGTCACCACTGCATATCACCGCTGTATTTTTGCCGCGCTCCGCCATCTCGAGGGCGTAGCGGCAGCGCTCCGCCTCTCCTCGCATCGGCGTCGAATAGTATTCCTTATCCGGAAAATACGGACGTATTAGGTCATTGTAAACGTCATAGCCTACGATAAGGTCGCAGCCGCCAAGGGCCTTCACCGCGCGTATCGTCATGTCCTCATAGGACCCGGGCCCAATGCCCACCACATATAAATCAGCCAAAGTGCACCTCCCAATTAGCTTCCGCAACGGCAACGGTTACTCCGCAGCGCGCGGTCTTTGGAACGATAAGTACGTTCCCGCCGAATACGGCGCTACGTTCGCAGACGTTATCCGCTCCGACTGTGTTATTGACAAACTCCGAGGAGGAAAAGCGGCCCTCGACGGACATTAGCTCCTCCGGCGTGTAAAACGATATGGGCAAATTATGCTTAGCGCTAAATTCAAGCAAGCCCTCCTCGTCCGATTTAAGGGTTACGGAAGCGCACTCCCTGACGGCGCTGATATTAAGTCCGCTGTTTTCAAGAACCTCCGAAACCGCTGCTTCAATTTCCTTGCAGGACGTTCCCCTCCTGCAGCCGATACCCAGCTTCAAAACCCGGGGTATGATAAAAAGCGTGTCCTCGAAGGGCTTCTTTTTTCTTACGGATACACAGATGCCTATCTCACCGTCTCCACGGCGAAGTCCTCCCGGCAGTGTGCCGGTTATCGGCACATCGGCGCAGATGGGCACATTGTCTTCAAGTATGGCAGCGGAAACGCGCTTTGCCGTCTCCATGTTGCCGATCGCAAAACCGTTTTCCGCCGCCCAGGCGTCAACTGAAAACTTTCCGTTGACATCTGTTGCAGTGGTTATCACGGGCACAGCGCCAATGCCCTCCGCGATGGTGCTTGTAAGTCTGTTTCCCCCGCCTATGTGCCCCGAGAGCAGTGAAATTACAAATTTCGCGCACTCGTCAACGCATATCACGGCCGGATCGACTGTTTTGCTTTTTATGTACGGCGCAATCGAGCGCACTGCGATTCCGCAGGCTCCGATAAACACAAGCGCGTCGTTGCCTTCGCCCATAAGAAGGCCGGTAAAGGCCCTTATGCTGCCGCTAATCTTCTTTGCTCCGATTACCGCATACTTTGCCGGGGCGTAGAGGTCGCAGGAATAACCCTCTTCCTTCAGGCACTCGGCAACCCCGAGCGCCGTTTCGCCGCCCTTTCTGCTAAAGAATAATATCGCTGCTCTCATTACTTCACCGCGCTCCGAAATTCGGTAGTAAAGCCGGGGTCGTAAAGCTTCGAGCGGTCATACTTTTCACCGAGGAAGCCTCCGACAATGACAAGAGCGGTCTTTTCAATCTTGTTTTCCTTTGCGGTTTTAGCAAGCTCTCCGACCGTGCAGCGGAATATCTGCTCTTCGGGCCAGGTCGCCTTGTACACTATGGCCGCCGGCATATCGGCGCTTATTCCGCCCTTTATAAGCTCAGCCTGAGTTTTGTCTATAACTCCCATGCTGAGGAAAATTATCATGGTCGCTTTGTGGGCAGCCAGTGACTCAAGCGCTTCCTTTTCGGGCACCGGAGTTTTTCCGGCGGCGCGGGTGATTATAACCGTTTGAGAAACTGAGGGCAGAGTGTATTCAGCCCGGAGCGCCGCGGCAGCGCCGCAAAAGGAGCTTACGCCCGGGCAAACGTCATACTCAATTCCGAGTGCGTCCAGCTCGTCAAACTGCTCGCGCACAGCCCCGTAGATGCTGGAGTCTCCCGTATGCAGTCTGACGGTAGTCTTGCCCTCCGCTTCGGCCTTCTTCGTGACATCTATTACTTCCTCAAGTGTCATTTCGGCGCTGTTATGTATTTCGCAGCCCTTTTTTGTGTAACTCAGCAGCTCCTTGTTGACAAGCGAGCCTGCGTATATGACTACGTCCGCGCTTTCAAGCAGGCGCGCGCCGCGCACCGTGATGAGGTCAGGGGCTCCGCTGCCCGCTCCGACAAAATGTACCATTTTAATATCTCCTGTTCTATATTACGCGCAAACGCGCAGATTTTAAATTTTCGGCAGCTCCGCCTTTAGTTTTCTGAAAGCAGCCTTTTGAGAGCCTCCTCTGCCCTCAATGCAAAAAGGCTTTGAACCTCGGCGTTCTCCCCGAGCCCACGGATTATCGGTTCAGCCTCTATCCCCGCCTTCTCTACAAGCGAGCGTAGGCTGTCTTCATCGTCCCCAGCCATGTCGTTTTTTGCGTGGTCACCGGCGACAAACATGAGAGGCAGGAGCTTTGCTCTGCTCGCCTTGACCGCCGCCAGTTTTTCCACCGCGTCCTCGAAGTTCGGCTCTCCCTCTATGGTTCCTATGTAGGCAGGGTATCCCGAGCGGTCAAACACAGCCTGCATTTGTTCGTATATAGCGTTCGCGGCGTGCTCCGTGCCGTGTCCCATGAGGACGAGCGCTTCATTTTCGTTAAGGCTGTTGCCGCGCATTATGATACCGGCAACAGCTTCGCAGTCGCACTCACCGGTTATAAGAGACTTGCCGACAGAGGTTTTAAGCTCCGGAAAGCCCTGTGCGGCTTTGCAGACAAGGTCATATTCTATACCACTGAGTATCAGCGTGGGCTGGATGACCACGTTTCTAAAGCCGTCTTTTTGCACCCGCTCCAAAGCCTGCTTCAGATTATCAACCTCGATGCCCTGCTTTTCTTTAAGGCGCCGTATTACAATTTGGCTTGTAAACGCGCGATACATCGGAATATCCGGAAAATGCGAGGCAATTGCGCGTTCGGTAGACGCGACACACTTCTCGAGAGCGTCGGTATGCGTTGTGCCGAAGCTTGTTACAATGAGAGCCGTATTTTTATTCAATTATGACCATTCCTTTCGCACGCGTTTATAGATTTTTGCGTTTGTTGATAAAGAATATAGAGAGCAGCACAAATGCCACTGTATATCCGAATAGAACAATTATGCTTAAAAGTGACGCCGGCTCGCCGTATGAAATTGCGCGCAGCTGGCTGCTCGCGTGAGTGAGGGGCAGCAGTTTTATAATGACCTGAATTGCTTCAGGGGTTTTGTCAAGAGGAAAAAAGGTGTTGCAAAGAAAGGTCATGGGCACAATGATAAAGGTCGAAAACCTGCTGACGTCGGTGTGCGAATTGGCGGTTACCGCTGCGAACACACCCAAAGCCCCGAAGACCATTCCATTTAAAAGCATTACGAGAAGGAACATCGGGGTCAGCCTAAGCCCGACTCCGAACGGCAGCGCAATCAGAAACACAAGCATACCGCTGTATATCCCCCGCAGCGCACCGCCTATGGTTTGTCCAATAACATACTGTCCGAGCGAGGTCGGAGATATTATTATCTGCTCGAAGGAATGCTCAAAAATCCTCTGTATATTAAGCGCGGTAGAAACTGCGGAAAAGCTTGTGTTCATCGTGCTCATGGCGATTACTCCGGGGACAAGAAAGTCGATATAGGGCCTGCCGCCCATGCTCGCCATGGAGCCTAGCCCCCAGCCGAGGGCTATCATATAAAGCAGCGGACTTACCAGTGCGGCTGCCGTTATTTTTCCCCATTCAAATTTAAACTCAATCCATTTTTCCCAAATCGCGGTCACTATTCCCATATTATGACCATTCCTTTCACATTGCTGAAGTGGACTACTATAATAAAAGTGCAGTCGCAAAACACCCTCAAATGAGATAAAA
>CAYQMY010000143.1:0-5812 GCA_964418735.1 uncultured Oscillospiraceae bacterium
ACCGCATGGTTGAGGAATTCCCGAACCAGTACGCCTTCCGCTACACAACCATGGATTATACACGTACGTACTCGGAGTTTAGAGATGACGTGGACACCTTTGCCCGCACACTCCTTGCTCTCGGCGTAAAAACTGGAGACAAGGTGGCAATCTGGGCAACGAATGTGCCTCAGTGGTACATCACCTTCTGGGCGGCAACTAAAATAGGAGCGGTGCTTGTCACCGTAAATACAGCTTATAAAATCCATGAGTCTGAATACCTGCTGCGCCAGTCCGATACACATACCCTTGTTATGATTGACGGCTATAAGGATTCCGATTATGTCGGAATTATCCGTGAGCTGATTCCGGAGCTTGAAAGCACCGAGCCCGGAAATCCGATAAGGAGCAAAAAGCTGCCCTTCCTCAGAAACATTATCACAATTGACTCACGCCAGCCCGGCTGCCTGACCTGGGACGATGCTCTCGCGCTTTCCGAGAAGGTGCCCGTTGAAGCTGTGCTTCAGCGCGCAATGCTCATCGACAGGCACGATGTCTGCAACATGCAGTACACCTCGGGAACAACCGGCTTCCCCAAGGGCGTCATGCTCACACACTACAACGTCGTCAACAATGGAAAGAACATCGGAGACTGCATGGACCTCTCCACCGCTGACAAAATGATGGTTCACGTTCCTATGTTCCACTGCTTTGGAATGGTGCTCGCAATGACCGCCTCAATGACCCACGGCACAACGCTTTGCCCCATACCTGCCTTCTCACCCAAGGTCTCACTGGAGTGTATCAACGAAGAACAGATCACTTGCTTCCACGGAGTTCCGACTATGTTCATCGCAATGCTTGAGCATGAGGACTTCCCGAAAACCGATTTCTCGCACATGCGCACGGGCATTATGGCCGGCAGTCCCTGCCCCATCAAGGTCATGCAGGACGTCGTCGACAAGATGAACATGTCTCAGATTTCCATAGTCTACGGTCAGACCGAGGCCTCTCCCGGCTGCACTCAGAGCCGCGTTGACGACCCGCTCGAGGTTCGCGTAGGCACTGTCGGCCGCGCTCTTCCGGGCGTTGAATGCAAAATTGTCGATCCCGAGACCGGCGCGGATTTGCCCGACAATGTGGATGGCGAGTTTGTGGCCCGCGGCTACAACATTATGCGCGGCTACTACAAAATGCCCGTCGCCACCGCAGCCGCCATCGACAAGGACGGCTGGCTCCACACCGGCGATTTGGCTCGTCGCGACGAAAACGGCAACTACAAGATTACTGGCCGTATAAAGGATATGATTATCCGCGGCGGCGAAAATATCTATCCGAAGGAAATTGAGGACTTTATTTACACCCATCCGAACGTCAGCGACGTTCAGGTTATCGGCGTGCCCGACAAGCAGTACGGCGAGGAGATAATGGCCTGCGTAGTAAAAAAGGCAGGCGCTAACCTGACCGAGGAAGAAGTGAAGGAATTTGTCCGCAGCCACATGGCGAAGCACAAAACACCGCGCTACGTTTCCTTCGTAGACAGCTTCCCAATGAACGCTGCTGGCAAAATACTAAAGTATAAGATGCGCGAACAGGCTGTCGAGATGTTGAATCTTCAGGCTGACAACAGTATCGAAACCGCATAATATTTTCTGATAGCTTTAAATTCCCCTGAGAGGTAGTTCCTATAAAGGCTAAAGGGAGCGGCTAACGCCGCTCCCTTTAGCCTTTATATTCACCTTGGCATTATCAGCTACATTATTTAATCAAATATCCGTAGCCCTTTTCGGCCATTTTTTCCTTTGGAATAAAGGCAATCGAGGCGCTGTTGATGCAAAACCTCAGTCCGCCCGCCTCGGCGGGACCGTCGTCGAAGACATGCCCAAGGTGAGAATCTCCAGTATTGCTTCTTACCTCTACCCTTTTCATCCCATGGCTGTTATCCGATAATTCACGAATGACATCGGGACTTATCGGCTTTGAAAAGCTTGGCCAGCCGCAGCCCGATTCAAATTTATCTTCCGAGGAAAAAAGCGGTTCACCGGTTGTTATGTCAACGTAGATACCCTCTTTGAAATTGCTGTTATACTCGTTTATAAAAGGCGGCTCTGTGGCATTGCACTGCGTAACCTTATATTGCAGCTCAGTCAGAGTATCCTTCAGCTCGGCCTTTGATTTTGGCTTATAAACCTTATTATTGTCGTGCGAAGCCTTAGCCTTTTCGAATTTATCCCTGCCGATGTGGCAATATCCTGTAGGATTTTTGTCAAGATACCTCTGGTGATATTCCTCGGCGGGATAATAGTTTTTTAGGGGCAGCACCTCAATGGCAAGCGGCTTTTTATAGTTGCTCTGCAGTGCTTTGAGGGAATTAATAATTATTTCTCTGTCCTTTTCATCTGTGTAATAAATACCGCTGCGGTACTGTGTTCCGACATCGTTTCCCTGACGGTTAAGAGCTGTCGGATCAATCACCTCATAAAACAGCCTCAACAAGCCCTCAAGGCTTATTTCACGCTCGTCATACCGCACTTTCACCGCTTCGGCATGCCCCGTGTCCTTGTAGCAAACGTCATTATAGCTCGGGTTTTCAGTGTTGCCGTTTGCATACCCGACACTTGTTTCGACCACGCCCTTAATCAGAGAAAGGTATTTTTCCGTCCCCCAAAAGCAGCCGCCCGCGAGGTATATTTCCTTTATTCTTTCTTTTTTTTCCATAGCATTCCCTCATCAGTCTTTTCTATATAATACTATTATGATACCCATGAGAAAACATAAATAACATTTTCGAGCAGCTTCAAATCCGGCTCAGAAAGCTTCTGAAATTCGCCTTCAAGCCCATTCTCCGCAGCAGTCAAATGAAAATGGCAGGCCGCAATACCCATATCAATTCTCTGAATATCATAGCTGAAGGCCTTGCTGTAGCCCGGGGTTTTGTACTCGCAAAAATGGTAGGTATTCCCGTCCTTAATAATCCTCCATGGCTGTTTATTCGAAGCCGAGGGTGCAAGCCGAACCATCTCAAGCGGCAGGAAGTACTTCCCTGCCGCATCAGTCGATAATGGCACGGAAAAGTCCTTATTGAAAAACAGCTCGCTCCAGCTCTTTCTTGAATCTCCCTTTGAAAAGCTTCTCAGCATCGAATCTGCGAGACTTTTCTTCTTCGCAGGATAGCCATAGGGTGATACGGCGGGAAAAATTTTGCCATTCTCAAGCTCCATTCCTTTCTCGAACGCTCCTCTGTTAAAGGTGCCCCCAAGCCAGCAGGTGCCAAGACCCTTGGTGGTTAGCTGCAAAATAAGTTTCTCAAATTCATAACCCACAGCCTCCAGCGAAAAAGCATCATCGCCAACAGCACAACCTATATAATGCCTTGCGCCCTTGATAATTCCGTAGGTTCCAAGCTTTTCGGAACTGGTTGCGGCACCCGATTCAATAAGCTTAAAGTTAACCTTAGCCTCGAAAGGGTTTGAAAGTGTTTTAATAAAATCTAATATTTCTTGCTTTGTTTCCGCCGTAACCTCTTGTTCGGAATAGGTTCTTACAGATACGCGCTTTTTAATAATCTCTTCTATGGAGTAATTCATCTTCTTTGCCCTTCCTTGTCTGAAATAGCATATATTATTAATTTCATTATAATTAACTTATTATAAAATTAAATACTTTTTTGTTAATTATTCGCCTTCGCTTTTCTTGTGTAAAAAAGCACCGCGCATATGCGCGGTGCTAAACCTAAAAAATATCATTTCTAATATTCCCTTAAATACTCAGCACGCTCTCAACGAAAACCACAGCAATGTCGGGGTCGAACTGCGTGCCCGCATTTCTCAGTATCTCATCTTTAGCAATTTCAGCGGGCATTGCTTTCCTGTAAGCCCTGTCCTGCGTCATCGCGTCGTATGCATCAACCACTGCAATAATTCGTGAAACAAGGGGAATTTTCTCACCCGACAGCCCGAGGGGGTATCCGTTTCCGTCCCAGCGCTCGTGGTGGCAGAGGATATGCTCCGCTATATGGCTGAGCTCCGATGTGGAATTGGCAATTCTATATCCGACCTCCGGGTGCTTTCTAATCTCGCGCCAATCCTCATCGCTCAGCTTTTCTGCTTTTGTCAGGATGTTTTTGTCTACGCTTATTTTCCCTAAATCGTGTAGCGTTGAAACCAGCTCTAATTCGTCAAGCAGTCCCTCCGAAAGCCCCAGCGCCTTGCCGAGCTTTTTTGAAAGCTCGGCAAGCCTTTCGGCGTGCTCCTCGGTTTCGTTGCTTTTTTCAAACATGGTTGTTTTTATTGAGGCCAAAATATCACTGTGCAGGCTTTTGTGCTCTAAAAGCTTCCTTCTGTACATCAAATCCTCAGCAAGCATCATCGTCTTATCCAAAGACTCGGACATATCATTTTTTGTGGCACAGCCCAGCGCAATATCCGTAAAAACGGTTTTGTCCTCCAGGCGCTTTTCTTCGCATAATGCGCGGATACTACCTACTACTTCTTTAGCGGTTTTATCGTCGGTGTTGGGCATTAAAATTGCAAATTCATCGCCCCCGGTTCTGGTTACAATGTCGCCCTCCCTGCTGCAGCGCGTAAGTATTCCCGCAATTTCCTTAAGAAGCTTGTCCCCTTCCATATGGCCCAAAGCGTCGTTGATCATTTTCATTCCGTTTACATCACCGATAATTACGGAAAGGGGTAAAAATTCGGAGCTGTCCAGATTTGCCTTGGCCTCCTGATAGTAGGTTCTGTTGTAAATTCCCGTCAGGCAGTCATGATAGCTCAAATAACTTATAATATCCTCTCTGCTTTTGCGTTTGGAAATGTCGCGGCTGATTCCGATAAGTCCAACCAAGCGGCCATCCAAGTCATAATAGGGCGTTTTCAGCGTTTCGAGAGTCACTTGCTTGCCGTCCGGATATGTTACCACTTCCTCGTTTTTTCTGAAGGTATTTGTGCTCATCATTTCAGCGTCAGTATTTCGGAACAGCTCAGCGTTTGCAGAATTAAAAATCTCCGCGT
Source organism: uncultured Oscillospiraceae bacterium (assembly GCA_964418735.1). Classification (GTDB taxonomy): domain Bacteria; phylum Bacillota; class Clostridia; order Oscillospirales; family Oscillospiraceae; genus DUPK01. Next base: position 4,992 of record CAYQMY010000143.1, read on the forward strand.
CACTGCAGCCGATAAGCTCCTGCTCCTGTTTCCCCGCAAATGTCTCAAAGGCCGTATTGCAGCCCAAATATACGCCGTTTACATCCTTGTAGAATATTAAGTCGGGAATGGAGTTTATCATGGACTTGAGCAAAGCCTGCTTTTTGTTATACTCTTGATAAAGCTCCTTGTATAGCTTATTTGACTCCTCCAGCTCGAAATTCGTCTTTCTAAGCTGCTCCTTAGCGTCCAGAGCCTTCTTCATGGCAGGGTATGTAAGTCCGAAAATCAAAATCGCAGTGACGAACACATAGGCAAGTCCCTTGGAAACCGAATATAACATCAACTTAGACTGCTCGGGGAAGCTGCTTTGGACAAGTATGTCCGAAAGCAGTATCCACGCACAGCCGATAATGAAATATATGATTGTAATCCTAAGTGATTTTTCCCGGGCTCCCTCTTTTTTCATACTTAACACCACACTTCACTTTATTATGAAGGCCAATATGGCAAGCATCTGCTTTTTGGGATTTATTTCCCACATATTTTTATATTATATATTATTTTTCGAACAAATTCTACAAAAAATTAGCATTTTGCGTGCTATTTTTGCGCTATTTTGCTATTTTTGGCTGTTTTGCCCAATGGTCCTATGCACTTTATATATCGACATTTTCGAGGAAATAATTATAAAAAGTACATTTTTATATCTCCGATTATTTCATTCATTGTAACAAAACGGACGTATCGTTAAAAAGCGATACGTCCGTTAAACATATGTTTATTTAGTTTCCGTCCTCAATGCTGATTTCGTTGAACTTTTCCGTCAGGTCTCTTATGCA
>CAYQMY010000144.1:0-5797 GCA_964418735.1 uncultured Oscillospiraceae bacterium
CCCGACGTCGGCAACGACCCCGCCAGAATCCTTGAGAGCAAGGCTGTTCTCGGCTGGGTACAGCAGGTTGACAAAAGCGCCACGGGCCCCGTTCAAAGCGGAAAGTATTACACAGGCAAAATAGGCGATAAGGAAGTCAGCAGAGTTTACTGGTCTATCCCCGCGAACCACCCGCTCGAGATATTCTCTTCGCAAAGCTCAGCCGCAGTTACCGACTTTATGTACAACACCATAGGCGTTCCCGCTGGACACGCCAAAATAGATCCGGCGGATCAGATTTGGCAGTGGAAGCAGATATTTAACGGTATCGGCCTCGCAGGTCTCTTACTCTTTATGTATCCGTTCGCCTGCCTGATTATAGACGGCATTCCGTTCTTCGGCACACTTAAGAAGAAAAAGCCGCTTCCCGCAGCTCCCGCGCTCACTACGTCCACCTCAAAAGCAATCTATTGGGTAGGCTGGGCAATCGCCGCGGCAATCCCGGGCTTACTTGCGATGCCGGTAATGAACACCTGGATAGGAAAGAATTCACTGGCTCCGACGATTACGAATCCTTGGTTTGGTCAGGGCGGCACAATTGAGGTTGCTATCTGGGCCTGCATTTCATCAATTTGCATTTTAGCCGTATTTATTCTCGGATATCTCTTGTACGGAAGAAAGCACGGCTCCACCACCGAAAGCTGGGGCGTCAAGGTTTCAGCAAGTGAATTCGGAAAAAGCGTGCTGCTGGCAATCATGGTGTTCGGAGCAGTCTGCCTTATACTCTTCATCGCCGACTTCTTCTTCGTGGTTGACTTCCGCTTCTGGCTGATAGCCTTCCGCGTATTTACGGTAAACAAGGTCTGGTACCTGCTGGCCTTCGGCCCAGCCTTCATGCTCTTCTACTGCATAAACACAATGCTTGTAAACGGTGGCTTCAGAGTAGAGGGCATGGCGGACTGGAAGGTAACCTTAATAAGCTGCATAGGAAACGTAATAAGCATCGCGATTTTGCTGCTCCTTCAGTTTATTATCTACTTCAACACCACACCGCACACCTTCCCATTCAACGCAATGCGCACACATAACATGTATCCCTTTGTTATTCTTGTTCCGATTGCGACGATTATCACAAGAAAGTTCTACAAGAAGACCGGAAACATATATGCCGGCTCCTTTGCAATCGCGCTGTTCTATACAATGCTGCAGATTACTAATACCGCGAATCTGGCAAGCATAGTCAGATAATTCTAAGCTATTGTAATATCAAAACGGCCGGACATTTGTCCGGCCGTTTTGCACGTTTATTTGCATGTCACAAACTTTGTTGCGATATTTTCGCAGAATGTCCTGTCATGCTCCACGAAGAGGATTGTTGGCTTGTATTCGAGCAGCAGCTCCTCAATTTGAATCCTCGAAATTACGTCGATGTAGTTGAGGGGTTCATCCCAGAGATACAGATGCGCCTGCTCGCACAAGCTCTTTGCTATCAGCACCTTTTTCTTTTGTCCGCTGCTGAAATCGGACATATTTTTCTCAAACTGAGTTCGCGAGAAGTCCAGCTTGCGTAGGATTGCTTTAAAAAGGCTTTCCTCTATTCCGTTTTGCTCGGCATAATCCGTAAGCTTGCCGCAAAACGCGGGTGCTTCCTGCGGAACGTAGGATATTTTAAGCTGCGAACCTATATGGAGCGCTCCGGTATAGGAAACCGGCTCACCACAAAGGAGCTTAATTATACTTGTTTTTCCAGAGCCGTTTTTTCCGCAAAGCGCGATTCTGTCGCCCTGCTCTATCGTGAAACTCAAACCACTGCAGGCACGCTTGTCGCCGTAAAATATACTTACGTCCCTTAGCTCCGCAAGCTGCTTTGCGTGATATTTTAGCGGGTTAAGCTTAAGGCTTTCACTCTGCTCTATGTTTTTCAGCAGCTTCGACTTCTCTTCGATGGAACCTTGCTGTCTTTCGGTAATCGATTTTGAGCGCGACATGAGCTTTTTTGATTTTGCGCTCTCTAACGGACGTCGGTTTATGTTCTTTTCCGTTTTAGACGGGTCAAAGCCGATTTTGCTTCTTTCGGCCTTATCCGACCATTCCGAGGTGCGCCTTGCCGCGTCCTTTAACCGACTTATATCCTTCTTAAGCCTATCGTTCTCGGCAATTTCGAAGCTGTCCTGCAGCTCCTTATTGCGATACCATGAGCTGAAGTTTCCCCTTTGAATTTCAATGTTCATCCGGTTTATAGACAGCACATGATCGATGCAGTTGTCTAGAAAGGCCCTGTCGTGCGACACCAGAATAAAGCCCTTTTTAGTTCCCAGATAATCGCTGACAAGCCCTCTCGCACTAACATCAAGATGGTTCGTCGGCTCATCAATCAGCAGGAAGCTGTTTTCCTTTAAAAACAGGGCGGCAAGGAGCATCTTTGACTGTTCCCCGTTTGACAACGTGCTAAATGGGCGGTACAAAACGTCCTCGGAAAGCTCAAGCTGGTTCATCTCCTTAAAAAGCCGCCACTCCTCGATATCCCCTGCTGCGCTTCTTATCACCTCCAAAGTGTCGAGCTCTTTGTCTGCTACCACGTAAGGGAAATACTCAAACTTTACGCTTGCGGAAATATTACCTGAGTATGCGAGCTTTCCGGGCAGCAGGTTCAGAAAGGTTGTTTTCCCCCTGCCGTTTCGTCCTATAAATCCCAGCTTCCAGTCCGTATCTATCTGAAAACTGACATTTTCAAATACATTGTCGTAGCTGCCCTCGTATGCGAAGGTCAGGTTTGTTACACTAATTAATGACATATAAACTCCTCCTGTGCAAAAAAATAAAAGCTGCAAGAAGGTTAATTCTTACAGCTCACAAAGCACATAATGCCATACTCAGAAAGTATGGTAAGGAGCGATTATGAGTGAAAAAATACGTAAACCCTCTTGCTTTTGCATAACAAACCCACGGAACAGCGTTCCGCCATTTCGTCTATTATGCTCTAAATACTAGCAAGAGATTTTGCGCATCCTCTCAGCTCCAATCCTTAATTTTACATTATAATATCATACTATTAATAATTTATGCAAGCACAAAAAAATACCCGCAGTGAGCTCAAGATGCTGCCGAAAAATACGAAACATATAGTATACGAACACTCATGACTATTTTCGTCGAAAGGAGGGTAAGTAAATGGATATTTCGCTCAGCGAAATCACCAATATGATACCGCTTGTTTTTAAGAGCAATGAAAAAAACGAAAACCAAAACGACAACGTTCCGGCCAAGGACAGCATTAACGGCAAGCCCGCTGAGCCTCCTCGGGACTATTTTGAGGATATCATTTCCTTGGGCTCTGAGCAGCCGGACGCCGAGTCCAGCACCCTTGCGGGCAAAATGCCTTTTGTCGAAAATGAGCTGTTTCCTCCCTCCTCCGGTACAGCCCCCGGGAGCGAGCCGACCATCCCCCTGCCGGAGGACGCTTACACTCCAAGCCTCGGAAACAATGACGCCGGAACCCTGCCCGTTCTTGAGGGCATGTATGATATGTCCGGCAAAAAAATACTGAATAATGCTCCGAAAAACAATATGCCCCTCCCAAATGCCGTCACACTGCAAAATACCGCCTCTATTCCTTTGTCGGAGCTTAAAGACGCATCTTTGAGCATGCTCTCCGCCTATTCCTTAATCCCTGAGGAGAACGGGCAGCCGGTAACTTTATTAAACAATGGAGTTTTATTGCCGCCCGAATACGCGGAGCTTAAAGAAACAGCTATGCAAAATGGAGGCCCGCTGCCTTTACTGACTGAGGAATTTACACAAGCTACAGTGCCTTTGCCAGCCGGTCAATTACTCAATCCTTCTGCGCCCATTTCGGCAGAATTAGTTCCGGATAATCCTTTAGTTTTCTTCTCGGATGAGCTTATAAATACCGCCGCGCCTATAGTCGCGGGTGAATTACCCGAGCCTGCGGAGCTAATCCAAACACCTGTAAAGCCTGAAGCTTCTTTGCCTTTTACACCGCAGAAGTCGCCGCTATATAATCTTAACACGCGCAATACGCAGGCCGACCCACTGCTCACCGCGCTAATGCGGGAGGATTCCGCCTTAGGCTGGAGTGAAGCTGAGGCGTTTATGGAAGTCACCGGTATGACTCAGGAGCTTTTGCCTGGAGAAAAGCCATTAATAGAGCCTCGATTGCCAAACTATAGCGCCGCATTTTCAAATGGCGTAAACGAAGAAGCGGAGCCCTCAGAAATCCTTCTGAGAAACATTAAGCTTAATTCAGGCAAGGCGTTTTCAACCTCTATGCTTGAGGAAGCTGCCTCATCGGCCCGTGCAGGAACACTGGGGCAGGGTCAGAGGCTTCCGCGCGAGCTTCCTTATTCCCTGTACCTCTTTGGAAATTTGGCGCCCCAAGCGCGCAAATATGCTGACGAAGAGTATGAGATATCGCTACTTGATAGCGATGGTAATAAAACCGCCGCCGGCTACCTCAGAATTTCCGACGCTATAAAAATGGCCTGTATTGTCCACAACCTTTATTACGGGGAGCGCGTATCCTTCGTAGAGGGCATCCCCTGGTACGGCGTTTACGTGGAATACGCCTTATCGCACAAAATCATATCCGAAGGAGATTTTGAAAACTATACCAGCTTTGCAACGCGCGAAGAAATGACTTACATATTTGCGAACGCAGTTCCGAGAACGGAGCTTTTCCCGAGAAACAACCTGCCGCTTCCTTTGGACGTCTCTGAGTTTGATAAATTCGGCAGGAGCGTCAGTATACTGCTGCGAGCGGGAGTGCTTGCTGAAAGAGCCTCAGGCGGCAATTTCAATCCCGACGATAACATTAGCCCCACGGAGGCGTCGATTATTATGGGGCGAATAGTTAATCCGGCGCTACGGAATGTCATGACATAATTTTAAAGGAGTGTTTATATTGGAACCCAAGCTTGTAAAGGCATTTGAAATCAGAGCAACGGTGGACAAGCCGACCTTCATCGGTCAGGACGACAAGGCGGGCAGACGTCAGCTTATACTAGTCACCGGCGGTACTATTAAGGGTTTTGCCCTGCCCTTTAACGGTACTGTTCTCCCGAACGGAGTAGACAGTCAGGTGGTTCGCCCTAACGGCAGAGCCGAGCTTTCGGCCAGATACGGCGTTAAGCTTGACGACGGCAGAAGCTTCTACATACAGAATGACGGCATCCGCACCGTCCCTCCCGAGCACGTGCAAACTGTTCTCACCGGCGGAATAGCGCCTGCGGATTGCTATTACTGCGTTACAAAGCCTGAGTTTGAAATTTATGACGACAGCCTGAGCATACTGAAAAACAGGCTGTTTATAGTCAACGCGACCAGATACCCCGACTCCATCCTACTTGAATACTACATGGTAGAGATTGAGAAATAGTTTAGCTGAATATACTAGAGAACCGCATCCCATACGGGACGCGGTTCTCTTTTAGCCTAAGCTCCCCTCGCAAGGTGTATTAATATTTTTCCGAGAATTCACTTTTCGGAAAAATACCACAGCCCGCGCAAATCGTGCGCGACCGGGGGTATCGCGACTTTAGCCGCGTATCTAGGGGGAATTGGATTCCCCCTAGAAGCACATCGCGCTAGACCTTTTCAGCCGATATCACGGATACCTCATAGGCTGTTTTTTCGACTCCGACTCCGTTTTGGACCTTTATGTAGTTTCGGCTTTGCAGTCTTCCCTCGAGCTTCACCGTCGTTCCGATTGTCCACTCGCTTGCTTCAGCCGCCGTCTGCCCCCAAGCTATGCAGGGCAGATAATCCGAACGTTCGTAACGCCTGTTGACCGCGAGCATCA
>CAYQMY010000145.1:0-5791 GCA_964418735.1 uncultured Oscillospiraceae bacterium
CTCTCTCAATGCCTCGACAACCTTCTCATCAGGCGTAACGAGTACAGTTTTATAGTCCGTATATATCGCCATGCCCGGTTTTGCGCCGGCAGGCTTCTTTACATATTTGACAAGCGTGTAGTCAACGGGAACCTTTTGTGCGCCTGAGGCCTGCGAGTAGTAAGCCGCAATATTTGCCGCCTCCTCAAGCGTTTTTTCGTCAACTTCTCGCCCCGCCGACTGTATCACCACATGCGAGCCGTGTATCTTCTGCGTATGAAGCCACATATCAAACCTATCGGCGCTTCTAAACGTTAACTCGTCGTTCTGAGTGTTGTTCTTTCCCGCAATTATCGCAAATCCCGAGGACGATACGAACCTCAGCGGCTTTGAGCGCACTTCCTTTTCCTTCTTGCCGCCCTTTTTGGACGGGAGATAGCCCATCCTGTCAAGCTCCTGACGAATCTCTGCGATGTCCTTCTCTCCCTGTGCACGCGAAAGCTCGTCCAAAACGCTTTCAAGGTACTGAAGCTCTATCTCGCCCATCCTTATCTGCTCGTCAAGATGCTGGTTTGCCTTTTTCGCCTTTGTGTAGTCCTTATAATACTTCGCGGCATTTTGCTGCGGAGAGCGCAGCGGATCGAGCTTGATTTCAATTTCAGGGTTTTCCTCTGAATAAAAATCATTGGCTTGCAACACCCTCATCCCCTGCTCCATCCTGTAGAGGTTCGCCGTAACAATATCGCCGAGCTCACGGAGCCTCTCCCGTCCGAATGTCGCCTTAAGCTCCTCACGCTGCAAGGCGAGCTTCCTCGCCCTTCTGTCACGAAGGCTCTTTATAGTCTTGGTGAGCGTCTGTGAGCGCTGCCTGACGCTATCCTGCAAATCGCGCTTTGAGTAAAACGCGTCCAGCATTTCCGAAAAGCTCGGAAACTTAATCTGCTCCAGCTTCGAGCCGTACTGCGTTATAGGTATGCAAGAAAAATCAAAGGGTTTTATTGAATCCGTGAGCATGGTCGGCTCAAATTCCCCCCGCTTTGATTTGTTGAAAAACTCAAAAAGCAGCTTTGGTAGTTCATAGCGCTTTTCTGTCGGTATTTCACGGATTTGAATACCACTGTCGCCGAAAAAACGGATTGAAAGCTCCCTGCAAACAAGCGGCGAAATGCCAAAAAACGTATCAAGCAGCCAAGAATCAAACGTCTTATCTCCGTTTGTGCCGTCCCACAGTAATGCAAGCTCTGAAAGCTCCGCGAGCATAGGATTTTTCTTATCGCTTGGCTTCATCGGCCTGTAGTATAAGCCCGGCAAAACGCTGCGCTTGTCGGCTTCGATATCGCCCTCAACACGACGCAGGCAGTCGATAACAAGATAGTCCTCTGAGGTCAAAATAACGTTAGCGCTGCTGCCGATAAGCTCCACCACCAGATGCTTTTTAGCCGCGACGCCCATCTCGTCATAGGTGTCCAGCTCAAAATCCAGCATTCTCTCCATCGACGGCTGCGTCAACGAGCAAATCCGCGCCCCGGTAAGATGCTTCCGGAGCAGCATGCAGAACATTGGAGGAGACTGGGGGTTTTCAAAGGATGCCTCTGTAAAGTGCGCCCTCGCCCGCCCGCTTGAAGCGGAAATAAGAAGTCTGCGGGACACGCCGATGCCCCGCAGTGAAAGTAAAATTTCGTTTTTTCCGGGCTGCTGTATTTTGTCGATTTTCGCGCCCTCGGCCACTGCAAGTATTTCGTTTTTTAGCGGCATTAGGCAAAGTGCGTCCAGCGGCATTTTCAGCCCTCCATCATTATATTGAAAAGTTCGTTTATGCGCTCCGTTTTGCCGTGCAGGTACAGGTATCCAAGCAGCGCCTCAAGACCCGTAGCCGCGTGATACTGTCCGATGTCGGCGTTCTTCGGCACGGAGTTGACCTTCGCGTTGCGGCCGCGCTTATACACTGCCTGCTCCTCATCGCTAAGACTCGGCATAAGCTTTTCCACCATCTGCGCCTGACGCGGCGCGTTTACATACGCGACAGCCGCGTGGTGCAGCCCCTTTGAGGTGCATTTTCCGTGCTCACAGAGCCATGTTCTAACGAGCAGCTCGTAAACGGCGTCGCCCAGATGCGCGAGCCCGAGATTGCTCATTTTGTTGGCATCCTCGTCGGTAAGACATATATTAAAATAATTCTGCAAAGTAATCTCCTGTCATAGCGCCGAGAGCGCCTGCTCTATATCGGCTATTATGTCCCTTTTGTCCTCAATGCCAACGGAAAAACGTATAAGATCAGCAGATACACCGGCCGCTATAAGCCCTTCGTCGTTCATCTGCCTGTGAGTCGTGCTCGCGGGATGCAGTACACAGGTTCTCGCGTCGGCAACGTGGGTAACGATTGCCGCAAGCTTTAAGCTGCTCATAAATTTGCTTGCCGCTTCCCTGCCGCCCTTAATCGCGAAGGATACCACGCCGCAGGAGCCGTTCGGAAGATACTTCTTTGCAAGCTCATAATACCTGTTACTCTTAAGTCCGCAGTAGTTCACCCAGCTTATCTTATCGCTCTTTTCCAGATATTCCGCTACAGCAAGAGCGTTTTCGCAGTGCCTTGGCACGCGCACATGTAGCGACTCAAGCCCCATATTAAGAAGAAACGCGTCGTGCGGCGACTGAACTGAGCCGAGATCGCGCATCAGCTGAACCGTCGCCTTTGTAATAAACGCTCCCTTGCCGAAGCGCTCGGCGTAGGTTACGCCGTGGTAGCTCGCATCCGGCTTTGTGAGTCCCGGGTACTTATCCGCATACCTCATCCAGTCAAAGTTGCCGCTGTCGACTATGGCGCCGCCGAGCGTCGCCGCATGACCGTCCATATACTTTGTGGTGGAATGAGTCACGATATCGGCTCCCCATTCAAAGGGGCGGCAGTTTACAGGCGTTGCAAACGTATTGTCTATTATTAGCGGCACTCCGTTGTCGTGTGCAGCCTTCGCAAAGCGCTCAATATCAAGCACCTTAAGAGAGGGGTTTGCCAATGTTTCTCCGAACAGCAGCTTTGTGTTCGGCCTGAAAGCCGCGTAAAGCTCCTCGTCTGAGCAGTCGGGATCTACAAACGTAAAATCTATGCCCATGCGCTTCATCGTGACCGCAAAAAGATTATACGAGCCTCCGTATATCGCCGCGGAGCTGACAACATGGTCACCGCAGGAGCAGAGGTTGAATACCGCATAGAAGGTCGCGGCCTGTCCCGAGCCTGTCAGCATAGCGGCCGCTCCGCCCTCAAGCGCCGCGATTTTTGCGGCGACATAATCGTTGGTCGGATTCTGAAGGCGTGAATAGAAGTAGCCGTCGGCCTCAAGGTCGAAAAGCTTTCCCATATCCTCGCCGGTATCGTATTTAAAGGTTGTGCTTTGAATAATGGGTATTACCCTCGGCTCTCCCGTTTTGGGGGAATATCCGGCCTGTACGCATTTTGTACTTATTTCGCTCATTGTTATCCTGCCTTTCGCCGCCTATTCGGCAATAGTGTTATTAATTTATAGGACTCTCCTTAACTAAGGGAAGCTCTTTGCCCTCCAAAGGATAAAAAATCCCTATGCTCAGGTAAGTATCGACTCTCTCGTCGTTTACAAGAAACTGCACCTTATTTATTTTCGTAAGCGTTGTCAGGGAGTTTACTATCGAGTAGAGTGTTAAAGCCTCGGCGCTCTCCGTTTCAGGCTTATTCTGTAAAAATTCAGACGAAAGATTTACTGTACACAGCCCGTTTTCAACATTGATTGACAAAAGCTTTGTGCCGTAAGGTATTGCGGAAACAAGATTTCCTTCCATAGGTCCTCGAAGAAGCTCCTCCATTACGCTCGCGGCAAGCTCCTTATCCTCGCTCACCGTAACGCTGCGGTATTCCGGGGAAAGCCCGCTGCCGTTTGAAAAATAAAGCTTCAAGCGCTTATCGAAGGGGTCTATATCTAAGTTTTCGGTTATTATTGCCCAGTCCGAGAGCCCTTTAACGTCGGGAATATCGCCTACGAACACGGAAATATTTTCTACTCCCTCGACAGCACAGAGCGTCAGCGCAAGGCAGCTTCTCGCGATAATCTTGTTCCCCGTAGGCATTTCCGCATAGGCGTCGGACATATAAAGAGAGAGCGTGCCATTTTCAAGCTTGTAGGATTTGATGCTCACCCCCGCCGGAAAGGGCGACGTGAGCCTGTAGCTCTGCGGCGTCGCCATAACCGCTTCTACTGCGGCTTTGAGCATATCCTTGCCGCTCTCAACGGAGCGCATTTCCGCGCCGACCGATAGCCCTGTATCGTTTCTGTCATCCGTATATGCATAGTACACGCTTATCTGGGGAGAATCGTCAGTCTGCGCCGCGGGGGCGCAGCCCGTAAGCGAAACGGCTAAAAGTATCAGCAGCGCTGTTAAGAGGCTTCTTTTCATAATGACAGCCCCCCTTTGCAAAGAGGAAAGATGGTGACAAATCTGCTTCCGCCGCCCTCGCGTGAAAACACCTCTACCATTCCCCCGTAACGCTTTGCGGCGTCGCTGACTATGGAGAGCCCGAGGCCGCTGCCTCCCGCCTCCCGCGATCTCGCCTTATCGACGCGGTAGAAACGGTCAAATATAAAGGGCATGTCCTCCTGGGGTATGCCCACGCCCGTATCTTCGGTAATAAACACAACCTTATCATCGCTTTTTCTGAGATACACGTAAACCTGTCCGCCGGGCTCGTTGTACTTAATCGCGTTTTCGACCAGATTGAACACAATCTGGTGCAGATCGTCCTCTACCGCAAGCACAAAACAACCGTCCTGAAGCTCAAACTGAATGTTTATTTCTCCGTTTCGGGCAAGTACGGTAAGAATTGAAAGCGCCTTCAAAACGACATTTTTCATATCAACCGCACAGGGCTTCGTTTCCTTTTTACCCTCAAGGCGGCTGATGCTCAGAAGATCCTCAGTTATCTTTACAAGCCTGTCGGCCTCCCTGCCGATATCCTTGACGAAATCCCGAGTCGTCTCAACGTCCATGCATTCGTTTTGAACAATGCTGTCGCTGAGCAGCTTAATAGCCGCAAGCGGGGTTTTCAGCTCGTGGGAGGCGTCCGAAACAAATCGGCGGCGCATTTCGTCGGTAGTCTTGAGTCTGTCGGCCATGAGGTTAAATTCGTTGCCGAGCTGAGTGAGCTCGTCCCTGCCCTTAACGGCCAGCTTGTAATCGTAGCTTCCCTCCCTGACGACCTTAATAGCGCTCAGAATTGAGTTTATCCTTTTCGTAACCGCGCGCGAGAAAACAAGAGCCAGTAAAATTGAGGCCCCCAAAACGATGTAGGAAATACGCATCATGTTCTTCTGAATATTCGAAATGAGCGTCGCCTGCTCAGTTTCATAGTCGTACAGATACACAGAACCGATTGTCGTGCCCTTATACTGCACGGGCATGGCAACGCGGCTCATAAAGGTATTGTTTTTAAGCACGGAGTAGAAAACGTCCATGCCGTTGAGCGCCTTTGATATTTCGGAAAAAACAGCGTATTTCCCGGCATTCTTTTCCGTCTCGGAGGTGTCGAAGAGTATCTTCGCGTCCGTATCCGTGATAATTATCCGAGTAAGGTTCATATCCTCAAGAGAGCTCATCGCCTTTGAAACCTCATCCGCGGAAAGGGTTCCGAGTTCAGAAAGCGAGGCCGAAATAACCCCGGCCTGATCCTCCATGGTTTTCATCTTGGAGGTAAAAGCGAGATTTCGCGACATGCTTATCGGATAGGTGTTCATTAGCACCAGAAGCAGGACTATAAGCACAACATAGTTCGCGGCAAATTTAAGCTGAA
>CAYQMY010000146.1:0-5790 GCA_964418735.1 uncultured Oscillospiraceae bacterium
CGTTTCCGCCGTTTCCGGCTATTACGGTGATCGGTGCCTTATCTACAAACATTTTAACGCCTCCTTTGCGGTTAAATGATTCATTATCTTCTTCAAGACTTAAAAAATATGCTTATTAGATTATTTCCTTGATTAAAGCAAAGCAAACAAAAAGGCGGGCAATGCCCGCCTTTTTTTCAGCAATTATTTTGCAGCTTCCTCGTAAACGGAAACAGCTTTACGGTCCTTGCCAAGACGTTCAAAACGGACGCGTCCGTCGGACAACGCAAACAGCGTATCATCGCTTCCGCGGCCTACGTTGGTGCCGGGATGAATTTTTGTTCCGCGCTGTCTTACAAGTATATTGCCTGCCAGTACGAACTGGCCGTCAGCTCTTTTAACGCCGAGACGCTTTGACGCGCTGTCTCTGCCGTTTCGTGTGGAGCCCACACCTTTTTTATGTGCCATGGTTTACACCTCCATAGTATCAGTTTAAAAGTTTTTAAATTCAGGCCGGATTAAAGCGTGATAGCGGAAATCTGAACCTTTGTATAGGGCTGTCTGTGGCCCTGCTTTCTGCGGTAATTCTTCTTGGCCTTCATTTTGTAAACAATGATCTTCTTGGCCTTACCGTTCTTTACGACTTCAGCCGTAACGGTTGCGCCAGCTACTGTGGGGCTGCCGAAGCTCTGGGTATCATCGCCGATAACGGCAAGAACCTTGTCAAATGTAACTTTTTCTCCGGCATCTGCGGGAAGCTTTTCAATAAAGATTACGTCGCCTTCGGCAACTCTGTATTGCTTTCCGCCGGTTTCGATTATTGCGTGCAGCACTAAGCAATGCACCTTCCTTATTATAGTCTCGCTATTATAGGCGAGAGCCGAAAACGGCTCTGCTTTATATGGCCCATTCAAAGCGGCTTTGAGAGTATATCATTTCAATACGCAAAAGTCAACTTTTTTTACAAAATACATATAATTATGTTTATAGGACTACAATACTTATTGATAGAACAAAACATTCTGATATCCGCTGAAGAGACCCCTGCCGGCACTTGCGACGAGCTCGTCCATCGTCCAGTAGGGCTTGCCGGGCTTTGTCATGGACCTTCCAATTGTCGGGAACTGGTGCATGCTGATATTATTGCCGGCAAGGGTGAAGATGGTGCCGGTGACATTCTTGGCATGATCGGAGGCAAGATAAAGAACAAACGGGCAGACAGCCTCGGGATCGGGCGTCACATCAGCCGAGGGGAAGGCTCTCTGTCCGGGGATCATTCTGTCATCGCCCAATGTGCTGAAAGCACCCTCGTAGGCAGCTCTCGTTCTGGCCCAGGGACCGAACGCGTTGACTGTGATGCCCTGGTGGAAGAACTCGCAGGCAGCTCCCTGTGTCAGGCCCACAACAGCGGCGTTTGCCGTGCAGTAATGGGTGTGCTTGATGATATCGCCCATCATGGCTTTCGAGGTGCAGTTAATTATGCGTCCGTACTGATTCTTGACCATGTGCGGCAAGGCATGGCGCATAACATTGAAATAGCCCTTGATCTTGATATTTGTAACGCGGTCAAATTCCTCTTCGGTCATCTTCTCCAGCGGACCGCCGCCGAACGCGCCGGCCACGTTGATTACGATATGGATAGTGCCGTATGCTTCGATGATTTTGTTCATCATGTTTTCTACGTCGCTGAAATTTGTAATATCGCAATAGACCGGCAGAGCCGCGCCGCCGCGCTCGATGATCGTCCTGGCGGTAGATTCCGCGTCTCCGGTGAGACCCGCCTGAATGTTATCATATTCCTTTTGCTTCTCAGGAGACATGGCGTCATAATCGGCCTGTGTTATCATCAGGAATTTCGTGCTGCCGGGCTTGCGGTTGTTTGTTACAACTTTCGCGCCTTCCTCTGCAAATGCCAAAGCAATTGCACGGCCAACGCCCTGTCCGGAGCCTGTTACGAGAACAACCTTGTCCTTAAACATGTTACCCATTGAACAATAGTCTCCTCTCAAGTTTCTTTTAGTCTTGATACCGCGTTTCGAAGTATATTCTGCCTTACTTATATGACTTGCAATTATTTTTTATTAATTCTTATTTTCCGACGATTGCCTTGGTGTCTCTGGCAATCATAAGCTCCTCGTCAGTCGGGATGCAGAATATTCTGGCGGTGGAGCCTTCTCCGGTTATGTCTTTCTCCTTGCCCCTTACGTCGTTGTTCTGCGTGTCAATCTTAAGACCGAGGCCGGCGAGCTGCTCTACGATGTTCGCTCTTGTGAGGGGGCCGTTTTCACCGACGCCCGCTGTGAAGACGAGTGCGTCAAGTCCGCCGAGAGCTGCCATGTAAGAGCCGATGTATTTTACGATTTCGTAATCAAACATATCAAGAGCGAGCTGTGCGCGTTCGTTGCCCTTTTCCGCGGCATCCTCTATATCACGGAAGTCGGAGGATATACCTGATACAGCCAGAACACCGGATTTCTTGTTAAGTATGTTAATGACTTCGGCCGCGCTGAGGTTTTCATTTTCTGCGATAAAGCCAATAATTGCGGGGTCGATTGAACCGGAGCGGGTTCCCATCAGAAGTCCCTCAAGCGGGGTGAGACCCATGGTGGTGTCAACGCATTTTCCGTCCTTGACTGCTGCGATGGAGGAACCGTTTCCAAGATGGCAGGTAATAACCCTTGTGCCCTCGGTACGTCCGAGCAGCTCGCAGACGCGGCCGCTGACATAGCGGTGCGAGGTGCCGTGGAAGCCGTAACGGCGAATCTTATACTTCTCATAGTACTCGTATGGAATTGCATACATGAAAGCCTTGGCGGGCATTGTCTGATGGAAGGCCGTGTCAAAAACAGCGACCTGGGGCACGCCCGGCATAATCTTCTCACAGGCTTCGATTCCCATCAGGTTTGCTGGATTGTGAAGCGGGCCAAGCGGAATATACTCGCGTATAGCAGCCTTTACGGTCTCATCAATGATTATCGAAGCTGAGAACTTGTCGCCGCCGTGGAGAACACGGTGTCCGACGGAGTCAATTTCGCTCATGTCCTTAATGACACCGCCGACCTCGGCGGTAAGGGCTTTGAATACAAGCTTGATGGCAGCGACGTGGTCAGGCATCTCTTCCTCGTATTTGACGGGATCGATTCCGGTTGGCTTGTGCTTGAGCACGGAGCATTCAATGCCTATGCGCTCGCAGACACCCTTTGCCAAAACAGATTCGTTTGTCATGTCAAACAGCTGATACTTAAGAGATGAGCTTCCTGCGTTGATTACCAAAACTTTCATATGTTCATAACCTTTCATATTGGTGCTTATTGAATAAATAAGCATATTATTGTATAATTTTCAGACGGCAGTATTATATTACAAAAAGTTCTTATTATCAACATGGATTTCGATTTTTTTTTATCGAAATAATTCGATCCATGTTTTCACCAATAATTTTAACTCAAAAAATGAGAGGATTAAATTGAAACAAGCTCAAACTTCTAAGGGGTATCCAATACCCCCTAGATACGCGGCTAACGCCGCGATACCCCCGGTCGCGCACAATTGCGCGGGCAGTTGTATTTTTCCGACGTACACGCCGCCGGAAAAATAGATTCGATTTGCCCTTCGAGGGGTTTTTTGACAATCTGAAGTTTGAAACAAGCTCAAGCTTTCAATAAGTTTAGTGCGTTTTTCTCGCCGCTTAAGCGGCAACCGAAAAACTCGCACAATTTATGACCATTCCTTTTTTGGTCATTTTGTGCCTTTGAAAAGTGAAAGGAATGGTCATTAACATGAAAATCGCAGGCATTGTAGCTGAGTATAATCCGTTTCACTTAGGTCACAAGCTTCATATTGAGAAAACGAGGGATATACTGGGTGGGGATACGGTCATAGTGTGCGTGATGAGCGGAAATTTCACGCAAAGGGGCGATTTTGCAGTTTTTGAAAAACATGCCCGCGCCAAGGCTGCGGTTCTCTGCGGTGCCGACCTTGTGCTGGAGCTTCCGGCTCCCTGGGCGCTTTCGTCCGCTGAAAATTTTGCGTTTGGCGCAGTCTCGGTTCTAAACAGCATGGGCAATGTTTCGCACCTCTCCTTCGGCAGCGAGAGCGGGGATATTCCGTTGCTTTATGAAGCCGCCGACATGCTTCTTTCGGACGGCTTTGACGGCCTTATAATAGAAGAACTCAAATCCGGGGTATCCTTTGCCGCGGCACGCCAGAGGAGCGCGGAAAAAATACTCGGCAGCCGAGCAGGCATACTCAAAAGTCCGAACAATATTCTCGGCATAGAATATATAAAGGCAATCAGAAGGCTTGGCTCGGGGATATCGCCGATTACCCTTAGGCGCGTTGGAGCAGGCCATGACAGCGCGGAGCTTGCGGAGACCGCTTCGGCCTCAAAGCTACGCGATATGCTGAAAAACGGCGGTGATATTCAAAAGTACATACCCAAAGAAGCCTTAGAAGTGTTTGCGCAGGAGATAAAAGCGGGGCGTGCGCCCGTTGTCGCTGACAGCTTCGAAACAGCGGTGCTATCAAAGCTCAGGCAGCTTCCGAGAGAAGAATTTTCGCTGTT
Source organism: uncultured Oscillospiraceae bacterium (assembly GCA_964418735.1). GTDB lineage: Bacteria > Bacillota > Clostridia > Oscillospirales > Oscillospiraceae > DUPK01. The sequence goes on from CAYQMY010000146.1 coordinate 4,544, forward strand.
CGACTGCGGCGAGGAGGGGCTCGGTGACAGACTGTATAAAAATATAAAAGAACCGACTCTTCAGTCGGTTCTCGAAAAGACAAAGACGAAAAGGTATGCGCTCTCAAGGATAAGAAGGCTAATAATGCGCGCGTATCTGGGCTTCTTAAACGATTTTCCGCCCGAGCCGCCTTACGCAAAAGTGCTCGCAATCGGGGAGCGGGGCAGGGAAGTGCTCAGAAAAGCCTCGAAGGATTTTTCGATAATAGTGAAGCCGGCAGCGGGCAAGGCGCTTGACTGCGACGCTAAGCGGATTTTCGACCTTGAGGCGGCGGCAACCGATGTCTATGTGCTCGCGTATCCGAACCCCGAGCAAAGGCGCGGAGGACAGGAATTTACGACCGGCCCCGTGATACTGTAGTAAAATTGTGCGGTGTTGCATATCAGGGCCGAAGTTCAATAATCTCAAGCCCTTTTTTGACCGCGTAGGCAATGGTTTGGGAGGTGCCTCCCGATGTCCCATCGAAAACAGCTACAAGCACTGAGGAGCGGTCCACCATATAGCGGTTTCGCTTCTGCATACAGTCGTCAGAGTATTCGCTTTGCATTACGGTTTCGATATCGCATTGATGCACGAGGAAATTGTAGCGCCGTCGCTGATTTTTATCCCACAGCTTTGACTGTCCCTCGCAGGGGATGGCAGCCTCAAGAGTGACGTCCTCGTGCTCTAAGCGCAGTGCGATAACCGCTTCACAGAAGTACATGTCACAGCCGACGGCCATGCCGCAGATATAATGCCTTATACCCGCCTTGTAAAGGGCATCGACAATATCTGATAGCTTTGTTTTTAAAGCAAGGCACCTTTCATCGCTGTCGTTCCCGCGCCAAGGCAGCTTTGAGGGACGGTGTCCGGTGAAGCAGCAGGTCTTGTCTCTGACGGGTTTAAGAGTCATTTTTATGACCATACCTTTCGCATTGCTAAGGCACAAAATGGACCACGAAAAGGAATGGTCGTAAATTGTGCAGGTGTTGCGGTTGCCCGCAGGGCGAGCAACACGCACTTAAATTCAGATAATTTTGAAACAGTTTCAAAATGAGCCCCCAAAGGATTATTATTGTAATTACCATATTATACAACAACGAACAAATGTTTGTCAAAATTATTTTTGGGCAACACCCTTGATTTTTGCGTACACTGTGTTATAATAAAGCAGTAAATGAATAAATTGTCTTCGGGGCGAGGTGCAATTCCTCACCGGCGGTATAGT
>CAYQMY010000147.1:0-5781 GCA_964418735.1 uncultured Oscillospiraceae bacterium
ACACAGAAGTTGTGAATCGCGTGGAAAACGGGGTGGAATTCGTAGCGCTCGTAGGCCGAGGTCACGCGGGTCACAAGACGGTTAAGCCTCGTAAGCGCCCAGCGGTCAATATCGCACAGCTCCTCGACGGGCACCTGCTCGTTCGGATCAAAGCCGTCAAGGTTTCCGAGAATAAACCTTGCGGTGTTTCTTATCTTAAGATAGATTTCGGAAAGCTGCTTGAAGATTTCCTTGGAAATGCGCACATCCTGATGGTAATCGGAGGATGCGACCCAAAGGCGCAGAAGGTCGGCGCCGTAGTCCTTGATAACCTCCTCCGGAGCAATCGCGTTGCCGAGGGATTTGTGCATCGCACGCCCCTCTCCGTCGACAGTCCAGCCGTGGGTTATAACGCACTTATAGGGAGCTACACCGTTAACCGCTATGCTGGTGAGCATAGAGGACTGGAACCATCCCCGATACTGGTCTCCGCCCTCAAGATAGATGTCCGCCGGATAGTGAAGCTCAGGGCGGGCCTTGCAGACCGCGGCGTGCGTAGAGCCGGAGTCGAACCAGCCGTCCAGCGTGTCAGTTTCCTTCGTAAAGTGATTGCCTCCGCAGTGGGGGCACTTGAAGCCAGCGCCGAGGATTTCGGAGGGCTCCGTCTCAAACCAGGCGTTTGAACCCTTTGCGGTGAAGAGCTTTGCAACCGCGTCGATGGATTCGTCGTTGCATACAGGCTTTCCGCAGCTCTCGCAGTAAAACACGGGTATCGGCAGACCCCAGTTTCTCTGACGGGAAATGCACCAGTCGCTGCGCTCCTTTATCATTGCCGTCATGCGCTCATAGCCCCACTCGGGCAGCCATGTAATATTGTCACAGGCCTTAACCGCCTCGCCCTTTATCGCGTCAACGGAGGCAAACCACTGCTCGGTGGCGCGGAAGATAATCGGGTTCTTGCAGCGCCAGCAATGGGGGTATGAGTGAACTATCTTCTCGGATGCGAGGAGAAGTCCCTTGTTTTTTATATCCTCTAGTATAGTTTCGTTAGCTTTGGAGTAGTGCTGACCCTCGTAGGGGCCAGCCTCGGCGGTCATAATTCCCCTGTCGTCAACCGGCACGGTTATTCCGATTTCAGGATAGTTGCGGCAAACGTTAAAGTCGTCAACACCGAAGCCAGGAGCCGTGTGAACACAGCCGGTACCGGCGTCGAGTGTGACGTGCTCTCCGGTAATGACAAGTGAATCGCGATTTAGGAAGGGGTGCGCGGCCTTCATATGCTCCATGTCCGCGCCCTTGATTTTCGCTATTATCTCAAAGCTGTCGAGCTTTGCGGCCTTTGCAACGGTCTCGGCAAGCTCCGCCGCGACTATATAGACCTCCCCGTTTGCAGCTTTCATAAGAGCGTACTCGAAGCTCGGATTAAGGGATATAGCGAGGTTGCCGGGCAGCGTCCATGTGGTCGTTGTCCAGATTACAAAGTACATTTTATCTAGCGGAGCGTATTTTGAAAGCAGGCCCTTGTCGTCAACTACAGGGAACTTTACATAAATCGAGGTACATGGGTCGTCGGCATACTCAATTTCTGCTTCGGCAAGCGCTGTTTCGTCATGCGGGCACCAGTACACGGGTTTAAGCCCCTTATAGATGTAGCCCTTCTTATACATCTCACCGAAAACTCTGACCTCTATCCCCTCAAAGGCGGGGTCCATCGTCAGGTAAGGGTTCTCCCAGTCGCCCATTACTCCGAGGCGCTTAAACTGTCCCATCTGCCTTTGAACGAAGTCGGCGGCAAAATCGCGGCAGGCGTTTCTAAACTCGGTAACAGACATGCTTCTTCTGTCGAGCTTACTCTTTTTAATAATGGCGCTCTCTATCGGCATGCCGTGGTTGTCCCAGCCGGGAACATAGGGCGAGTTAAAGCCCGACATGTTCTTGCAGCGGACAATGATATCCTTGAGTATCTTATTCATCGCGGTGCCGATATGAATATCGCCGTTAGAAAACGGAGGGCCGTCGTGCAGCACAAACAGCGGCTTTCCCGCGTTACGCTCCATCAGCTTTTTATAAATCTCCGCCTCCTCGAATTTCTTAAGCATCTCCGGCTCTCTGGCGGGAAGACCCGCGCGCATCGGAAACGCAGTCTGCGGCAGATTAAGCGTCTTGTTGTAATCCTGAGGCATTGTTTATCTTTCCCTTTCGTTTAAAAGCAAGCGGAGGGCAATGAGTAGCCCGCCGCCCGCATATATGTTAATTATTTGTCTTCGTCCTTATAATTGTTGCCAAACTTAAGCTCGGTAAACTCAAACTTCGGGCGTACGGCCGTCGGCTCGTCATCGTCCTCCCAGCCCTCGGGCAGCTTGGCTCTCGCGGGAGGCTCCGGAGCTTCCTTTTTAGCCTCTCTCGCTTCCGAGGCAGCGCCGAACACCTTTGTCACGGAATTTTCTATGTCCTTAGCGGCGTCAGATATTGTCTCGGTTTTGGCAGGTGCGGCCTCCTCAACCTCCGGCTCGGCTTCTTTAAGCTCGCCAAGCTTTTGAAGGAAATTGAGGTGCTGGCGGCAAAGCCCTAGGGACATATCCACAAATTCGGCGGTGACCTTCTGTGCGGATTTAAGCTTGCGGTCCTCGTTTTCCACAAGTCTCTGTATCTGAGAAACCTTAGACGAAGCCTCGTTGTCCGCCTCTCGAATAATTGATTCAGTTTTCTTCTTGGCCTCCAGAACCATATCCTCAGCCATCTTTTTGGCGGTGGAAAGAGCGAGGCGCATCGAGTCTTCGGTACTGCGGTATTCTTCAACCTTCTCGACAAGCACCTTGAGCTTGCCCTTTAAAATTGCGTTTTCCTTGTAAAGGGATTCGTAGTCTTCTGCCAGCTTATCTATAAACTCGTCCACCCCTGCCATATCGTATCCACCGAAAACTGCTTTTGAAAAGCATCTGTCCTTTATATCCTGCGGGGTTTTCATATTCCTTCATCCCTTCGTTCTTTATCTGTCTAATCTGTATCTATATCTGTGTATTTATTCAGAAGTACAATCCATTATTTTCAAGCTCATCTATGAGGTCGCCCATAATGTCCACGTTGTAGGGCGTTATAATAAATGTGCTTACGGCAACCTTCTTGATTTTTCCGTCCTGCGCATAAGTAACTCCGCTCAAAAAATCGATAAGGCGCCTTGCCACATCCTTGTTGGTGGATTCAAGGTTGAGCACAACCGTGCGCTTTTCGCGCAGGTGGTCTGCAATTTCCGCGGCGTTCTCAAAGCGCTCGGGCTTAACAAGAATAACCTGAAGCTGAGTAGTCGCGTGGATATTTACCACCTTGTTGCGGCGCTCCTGCTTATCGTCAAAATCAAAGGACGCGGCCGAAGGGCGGGCAGAAGATACCGGCGAACCCCTGGATACGGATTGAGCCTGGCTTCTGGAAGCCGGCTGTATCGGTGTCTGCTGCATTGAGGCCTTCTCCGAAGTCCTTGATGTAAATTCCTCGTCGTAATCGTCATCGTCCTCATCGTCATCGTAAGGCTTTGTCCATCTTTTTATTTCGTCAAAAAGTCCCATATTGCTGATTTCCTTTCGATTATACCCTTGGTCCAAATATAGCGGAACCGAGACGTATCATATTCGATCCTGAAAGTATGGCGTCCCTATAATCGGCGCTCATACCCATTGACAGTATTTCCATGCTGATATTATCATATTTTTTTGCCTTTGTGTCAACAAAAAGCTTGCGCATTTGTTCAAAATAATGCCTGTTTCCGTGCTTTTCCGTCTCTTTTGGGGGAATCGTCATAAGACCAACGACGCGAATTGACGGTTCGGCGGCGCAAAAGCCCAGAATTTCTTCAAGCTTCTCGGGTATAACCCCGCTTTTTGCCGCCTCGCCGCCTATGTTTACTTCTATCAAAATATCCTGAATTATTCCAAGCGTTTTTGCCCGCGCTCCGATAAGCGAAACAAGCTCCTCAGAGTCGACAGACTGTATCAGCGCTGCCTCCCCTACGATCTGCTTTACCTTATTTCTCTGAAGGTGGCCGATAAAATGGAGCTTCGAGCCTTCATACGCGCCCTGCTTCTTTTTTTCAAGCAGCTCCTGCACACGGTTCTCCCCGCAGTCTGTTATTCCCGCGCGGATAGCTTCTCTTATCAAGTCGGCACCGTTTGTCTTGGTCGCTGCGACAAGCGTAATTTCTGAGGCATCTCGCCCCGCAAGCTTGGCCGCTTCGCATATTTCATTTTGAATTTTTATCACATTTTCAGCAATGTCCATGTTTACACCCCCAAGGGATTTTTCGGACTAAATTAATCCGCTCAGACAGGCAACTATCTTACTATCTTGCCGTTAAACATACCCTTTGTGCTGGTAATTATCTCTTCTCCAAGCCTCAGCGCAAGCGCCTCGTCGGTGCTCTGAACTATATAGTATTCTTCGTCCTCATACAGTATCTCGACTTCCTTTTCCTCCGCCGAGGCACCCGAAAGAGTATAGATGCAGTATTTGCCGTCCTTAATTCTTACCGCCTGCTTCGGCACTCGTATGCCCGAATGCTCTCCGCATATAATTTCCACCGACTGCTTCCTTACGGACAGGGTGTCGGCGATAGCGCGGTTTGAGGAAAAAATCACAATACTTTTTCCGTTTTCAGAGCCGCCAACGCTCTCAACCTCCATATTTATCTCCGTCCCTAGGTAACGGCCGAAAATCATCGTTGCGGTGTCCCCTAGGGTAAGCCGGTCGGCATCCGCATCGTCCACCAGTGCCGCATAATACCAGCGAACACCCGACACAAGCTTCCCGATGGCCTCAGCGCCCGGAGACCTCGCTTCCGAAAGCAGGCCGCTTAGCGCAGCGACTTTAAGGGCAGCCAGATCTTTAATCTTCAAATTCTCAAAACCATCAACGTTCGACGAGAAGATTCCCGAAACCGGGGCGGCGATCTTCTTTGCCGAAGATGCCGCCGAGCCCAGCGCCAGCCTTTGCTGACGAAGAGAAAGAAGCTTTGCCTGAAGGTCCTCGCTTCCGACTGTTTTCTTGAGTATGTTGGCCTCAAGCTCGGTCTTTATCTCCGAAATATCAGAAAACGACCTGTCCCTGACCGCACCGACCATCTCAAAAACGCTCTTCTTAATTTCGTCATCAAGGGCTTTTGCCTCTCCGCTGCCCGCGCCCGCTTCAAGAATCTCCCCGAAACTTTCAATTTTCGCGTCGAGAGCCTCCATTTCGCGAAGCTGAACGAGAGTGCTCTCATTGTTATAAACGCCCGCGACCGTACCCCCGGCCTCTACTCTTTCGCCCTCGGACAAAACCACGTTGACCGCACTGTAGCCCCCTGAGCTTATAACGGTTTCGTCGCGCACCACTATACCCGAAACGGTAAAGCTTTCACGCACGGTAACCTTAACCGCGAGCGTGGTGCGCAGCGGGTTCATAAGTGAGCTGACAACGTAAAAGCCTATATAGCATATCGCGGCAATAAGTATTACGCTCATAACTATTTTGGTTGCAAAATCCGATTTTCTCATAGTCTTTCCTCATTATCGCCGGGGCTAGGTAAACACCGAATTTGAACGTGCATATTAGATGAGTGGTCACCTAATGCAGCGCCTTATGTAAAGGACTCCCCGAACAGCGGTACGTTTTTAGCGGGAATAATTGTCGATATGGCGTGCTTGTAAATAAAATACTGTTTGCCGTCGGTCTCAAGCACAACAGTAAAGCTGTCAAAGCTGAGCAGTCTCCCCTTTAGCTGAAATCCGTTTGTCAGGAACACCGTCAGAAACTGCTTTTCGCGTCTGGCCT
>CAYQMY010000148.1:0-5742 GCA_964418735.1 uncultured Oscillospiraceae bacterium
TGACCGTATAATTATAAGTCCCCTTCTCATGGATAACATATTCGTGTCCGGGCGCATTGTACATTGCAGCCCGCTCCGTGAAAGTAACATAATAGCAAATAGTATTTCCATCCTCACTGAAGCCGTAGCTCTCCGGCACGGCAACACTATAGTAGCTGTGATTTGGCAAAGGCAAACGTATAGCACTGCCGTCCAGCAAAACCAGATGTAATGAATACTGATCAAGATGTGGCACCCCGGTACGCAAGCTTAAAGCAATACATCCGTTTTTTGTATTAACTATTTTGTATATTAAAAAAGTGTAGTTGTAGTTGTTCTCACCGTAAATCTCAGATAACGTCTTCTGATAATTTATCGAATCTGCGAACATGGTCTTATCTACATACTGTTCAAACTGTCCCCGAGTAAAAACCTCTTCCTTTATCAGCTTCTCCGCCAGTGTTTCCGTACTATCTTTTATTATGGCTGTAAGCGCGGCATAGCTTATAAGAGCCGCGTCCGCACGCAGAAAGTTTTCGGTATCCACATTGTGAGGCAGAATCCCGCACTTTGCCGCCAAGGCGTAAGGATATTCCCAGGTGAAATTATTGTCATATCGTTCAGAATACCCCAATGCACGTAGAATAAATGTCAGATACATATTCGAGCCGCAGCCCTCCTCGGAACCGAACAGCGTTTCAGACACTCCGTTCGTCAGTTCATTTTTATAGGCATATCCCACATACTTGTCAGCCCATGACGGAACGTCGGTAAACGGATGCGTATAGCTGCCGGTAAGCGCTTCCGTTTCCTTGCCGAGTGTACGGACATACATTACAAGGGCTTCCGCACGGCTGGGCGCTTTTTCGAGGCCGAAATCCGTATCAGATACTCCCTTGAAAAGTCCCAAATGTTTAAGGCTTTTGGCAATCGCTTCCTCAAAGGACAGGTCTCTCGTACTGACCGCCGCCGAGGCGGTTATGGGGAAAAGCGACAAACATAATACTGCGCAGACAGCGAAGGAAATCAAACGGCTCAAAAAAGACTTTTTCATTAATGGCACTCCCACAAAGGCATTATTTGATTGTACAGATAGCATTTACTTACCGTGTTACTTAATTCTATAATATACCTCTTATTGTCTTTTGTAAAGCATATAATAAAAACCGCCCCGGAGGCTTTTGCCTCCGGGGCGCATAAATGAATTATTTTTGGATTAATGGAAATAGAGCACAGCTACTATACCTGCCAGAATCATGGACAGCACCGTTCGTTCAAACCATACCACAAGTATCTTCCAGAACGGTTCTTTAACCTCAGAAGCCAGCATGCAGGGAATAGAGCCAGCGAAGAACAGAATGCAAGAAACGGAGGTTACAGCCATAACATACTTAGTAGCTTCAGGCAAAGCAGCCAGCAAAACATTGGGAACAAACATTTCGCCGAGTGTTACGGCAGCAGCTCTGGCAAGCTCCATAGGAGCCGGAACGCCGATGAGGCTTATAAGATATGTAAAGGGATAGAAAATAAGTCCAACATAGTTGAATACAGGAGTCATCTTAACAAGGATAAAGGCCAGCATACCTATCGAGGCCATACAGGGCGTAAGTACGAAGCACATTTTTATTCCGCCCCACAGGTTTTCCCATATGCTCTTAAGGATATTGCTCGACCTTGCGGCAGCCTCCACGCCTTCCTGGAAAGCCGCTTTAAAAATGTTCTTTCCTTCAAGCGGCAGCTCCGGTTTTCCGACGCCGTCAACATAGGTGTTCGCTATTCTTGTAATGGGCCAAAGTCTTACCGTAATAGCTGTAACAACAAAGCATATTACAAGCGTCGACCAGAAGTAGAAATTCCATATATTCATAAACTTTGCTGTTTTTGCGACAATAATCATGAAGGTCGCAGATACCGTCGAGAAGCCTGTCATAATGATAAAAGCTTCTTTTTTAGTGTACTTTGACTCGACATACAGCTTATTTGTGAGGTAGATTGCGACTGAAAAACTGCCGACAAAAGAGGCGACAGCATCTATTGCCGATTTTCCCGGTGTATGGTACAGAGGACGCATGATTGGCCTTACAACAACACCTATAAATTCAAGCGCTCCGAAGCAAATGATAAATGTAAGGAAAATAGAACCTATCGGCACTATCATTGTAACCGCTATAACAACTTTATTCCATACGAAAGGGAGCATTCCGGGGTCAAGCAGCCATGCGGGACCTACGTTGAAATAAGCCAAAAAACATACCGGAATACCAAGAGTCCTGAATACGGCCATAATAAAGCTCACAGTGTCTCTTTTATAGCTCTTCTCAACCCAAGGCATGATTCCGCCAACGATTGCCAGAATAAGAGTAAACAAGGGGCCAAACCAGGGGGCTGCGGTATTTATCCATGTAATCAGGTGATCAAGCGGTATAGAGTTTGTTCCTTTAATCGTTATCGGAGTAAAGAACAGCAAAATACCAAGGATACTGAAAAAGAGAAAATTGAATACATTCAAAGGCGAGTAGACACTTTTGCTTTTAGTACCGTTTTCTATCACAAAAAGACCTCCAATTCAAAATTTTTTGAAAAAGATTTTGCGGTAAAAAGTTCTAAAGGGTGTATATATTGCCTTGCTTGTTTTCGAGATGCCATTTTCACTAGTTCACTCGGGTTCAATTCTCACCACTAACACAAATTACTCCTCCCTATTAATTGATTGCAAGATAAGCAGGCCTAAAAGCAGCTTCACTTTACTTGCGAAGCAACCCCTCTCTAAATTTGCTTTTTGAACACTGTTCACCTCGGAGATAATTATATATTACGCATATTGCTTTGTCAATTTTATATTAAAACTCTATAATTTTTACGTATATTTTTTAGATAGAATTATTCAATATTTACATAACCATATAGCTCATCTAAAAGATGTTGGAACTTATTGACTGCCAAGGCCCTCTTCTATACCTGCATTTTTTAAGCTATAGCGTTTTAATTAATAAGCAGCACTTGTTCATATAAAAATAGCAACATCAGCTGGAAGTCAAAACAAAAGGGCTTGCCTTCTGCGACTAATAGCAAACAAGCCTTTGGTTAAATAATTTGTCTAAATTTTTGGGGCACTTCAAGAAATTTTCACACTGCAAAGTTTTCCAAAGTTATAATAATTTTACCAATTAAAAAAGGCATAGTCGCTTTCACGACTATGCCAAATTATAAAATATTAATATTTAATGTAGTTATTTTACTCGTCAGAGGTCATACTCTGAATATCGTTACCGAATGGAATCTGGTTTGGGAACGCGGTGTCTCCGTTTTCGTCCAGGAAGGATGTATTGACAAAGCCCTTTATGTTCGCGCCGTCCTCGACCGCAATAGTGTTTGTATTTATATTTCCTGCGACTACAGCGTTTTGATGAAGATGAATTTTTGATCCGACGTCTATATTGCCCTTGACCTTGCCGTCGATGTTCGAATACTGGGCCTTCATATCGCCGAGCAGCATTGAATCGTTATCAATATAGGTTCTGCCCTTGGCGTGTACGTTGCCCTGCACCGACGAGCCGCGCATATTAGAGTTGTTGCACATTAGGTCACCAACCAGCACTCCATGCATGGTAGCGTCCTTAAGAACGTTCACGTTGCCGCGCACCTTGCCGTCTATCGTCACGTTGGCAAGCGAGCGGATATCGCCGAGAATTACAGTGCTCTTGGAGATAATGGTCATCTCTTCCGATCTCGTGGTAACTAGCGGCTCTGACGGGTCAATTCCGCTGGGCTGTGTCGGCTGATTATACTGCATGTTTGGCTCAGGTCTGCTTGGCCTGCCAAAGAAATTAGCTTTGGGGGTCTTTGGAGCAAAAGCCGGCTGTTGGGCCTGGACGCTCTTTTCAGGCTCGTTTTTCGCCTCAAAGTACTGCTCTTTCGGAGGCTGGAAGTCGGATTGGAAATTGACAGGTGCTTCCTCTGCATCGTCGGATTTCATAAAATCAGCAAAGCTTTTTCCTTCCGTTTCGTTTGCCGAGAAAGCGTTCTGCGTTTCAAAATCCTCGAAATCAGCTTGGGACTTGTCCTTCTCATCCAAATCGGAGCCTGCCGCTCCTCCTCCGTTGAGCAATTCCCTGAGTGCCTGATAAAAATTATCCTTCAGACCCATGTGAATTCTCCTGTTCTATCGATTAATATTTAAGTATAAACGAGAATCAAAAATCTGTCTCTATACCAAATTTCTTTTCTTACGCTCTTAAGAACTCTTTATATTTCCGCCAAGCTGCTGCTGGAGCACTGCTATCTGATTTTCGATTGACTTGCTCAGCTCATCCCTGAGGCTATTTAGCTTGCAGTTTATGGAATAACCCAGTTCATCCTGAATATCAGATGTGCGGCCTTCTATAGAAACCGTAATATCATTCTGCAGCCTTTCGAGCTGAGCGCTTGTTGATTTATCAAGTCCGTCCGTTTTTTCGGCTACGGAGGCGTCAATCTGCTTGTAAAGGCCCTTAACCTGTTCGGATATGTAGGAATCAATTTCTTTCTTTTGCGCTTCTATGGTATCGTCAATCTTGCGGCTCATCTCGGCCGGAACTGTCTTGCTGAAGGCATCTACAGCCGAATCAATTTTCCCAAGCTGCCTGCTTATATCGTTATACTTTATACCGAACAAAACCGCAAGTACAATCGGAACGAGCAGAAGGAGTAAAAATATGGTCACAATAAGCCGTTTGAAGAACTTGACACTTCCGAAATACATTAATTCCACCTCATATATGTAAGCTGTGCCGTGAAAAAGAGGTTATTATAATACATAAGGATATTATATAATATATTTCACAAAAAATAAAGATATAATTTATAATTTGTTAATATACATAAGCCTTATTTGCATAAAATTTAGCATATTTTGCCTAGGCAACAGCCGCAGTTTCAGAAATAAGACCGTTAAATACGATTTCAGCTGTACGTATAATGAACTCCATATCCGTCTGAATATCGTTCAAGGCTTCCGAATACTGCTTATGTATCAAGCGCACAGAGTCCATTACCGAATTTCCGGTGCTGCTCAGAGGCGCTTTTTTTGGGCTTTTGATGTTATTTTTAAAGTGTGTGTTTAGCTCACCCTCATAGACCCTGTGTTCCAAGATGCTATCCTCATAGAAATCGTTATGCGGATATGTAAAAGCGTCCGAAATATAATGTATCAGCTTACCAAGGCGATAATAGTCCTTAATGTTCCATTGTCCGTCTTTTTGCAGCTTCTGTATAGTGCGGCATACACATATTTCAGAGTTTTTAAAGTTGTGCCCTCTGAGCATCTGTACTCTCATTGATCCCTTTAAGTAGGTAAAAACGTTCATGTCGGGCTGGATGCATCCAAACAAAAATGCTTTTTTATGTCTCTGCGCGGGCAAACCCTGCAGATTTTCCAATAAGTACATGCCTAAAAGCTTGTGGCTCTCTCTCTTCAATTACTGACCCTCCGAGATAAATGTTAATTTAAATCATGATATATATTTTCGGCTTTTTTATGCGGTCCTTAAGGGGCTTTTAAAAAAAGCCTCCAATTAATACTTATAACATATTATTTTGAATTTGTCTTTGGTAATCTTAATAGTATTAAGATATTTTTTGAATTTTTTTGAAAAACGAAAAAAAGGACTCTATCTCAAAACCAGGATAGAGTCCTTTTATGGAGGCGCCACCCAGATTTGAACTGGGGAATCAGGGTTTTGCAGACCCATGCCTTACCACTTGGCTATGGCGCCACGCCTTTCG
>CAYQMY010000149.1:0-5716 GCA_964418735.1 uncultured Oscillospiraceae bacterium
AGTTACACAACTGTTGCTGAAACCGTACCGGGTGCGCTCCCAGCTGAGCTAATCGCCCATATTTTTTTGATTGGTGACAGGTTGCTGTTGCAGACTGTAGTTCCGCCGAGTGGTTTTATTTGCACCTCTCGACCTTACGGATGCGAACAGTACGCTCTCGCACGCGGGCCGGTTTTAGCACAAGTAGATCGAACTGAAAGATGCTGAATACTGCTTGTTTCAAGGGATTTTGAGGAAGAATATGTTCTTTCGGACATTATAACTGTATGCAACTTAATACGGAAACGAGCCATATACATCATCTTTCAGATAATCTTTAAGTGAGGTACTGTATATGGATAAAAATATAGATCATGAAGTCTCCCAGAAAAAGCGTGTGTATTGTCTTTACCGCGTGTCTACTCTTGGACAAGTTGAAAAAGACGATATTCCGATGCAGAAGCAGCACTGCCGTGAATTTGCAGACGCGCAGGGCTGGGATATTATTGAAGAGTTCTCGGAAAAAGGTGTATCCGGCTTTAAGGTTTCTGCAAAAGACCGCGATGCCATTCAGCATATCCAGAAGGACGCAGTTGGTGGCAAATTTGATATCCTATTGGTGTTTATGTTTGACCGCCTCGGACGCCGAGACGATGAAACGCCTTTCGTCGTGGAATGGTTTGTAAAAAGCGGTATTGAGGTCTGGAGCGCAATGGAGGGTCAGCAGCGTTTTGATTCCCACGTGGATAAGCTGATGAACTACATACGATACTGGCAAGCCTCCGGCGAGAGCCTAAAGACTTCCATGCGCGTCAAGACAAGGCTGAGCCAGCTGACCGAAGATGGATTGTACACCGGCGGTTCCATACCGTTCGGATACAAGCTGGAGAAAAGAGGACGGATCAACAAGCGAAACCGCGAGGTCTATGACTTGGCGGTTGATGAAAATGAAGCTGAGATCGTTCGTCTGATCTTTCATAAGTACGTTGACGAGGGATACGGATCACAGCGTCTGAGCCGATACCTGTATGAAAATGGCATCAAAGGCAGAGATGGCAAAGGGTTTCCCAATACAAGCCTGAACCGCATTATTAAAAACGTCATGTATACAGGTATTATAAAAAACGGCGAAAGTCAGTCACAGTACATCGAGGAGCTACGAATCATAGACGAAGATACTTTTTCGCATGCCCAGGAGATCATGCGGCAACGTACTCAGCCTCACAGTTCGGTACCTCTCAACTGCAAGGGAAAGTCTTTACTGGTTGGAAATATCTACTGTGCGCATTGCGGCAATCGTTTGACACTGACCACCGGCGGCAAATTGAAGCGTATGCCAGACGGCACAACGAAAAATGAAGTGCGGGCTCGGTATCAGTGTCATTACAATGTTCGGCATCCCGGAGAGTGTGACAGACAATCCGGCTATTCAGTGAATAAAATTGACACTATTGTCGATCAGCTTATCCGCATCAAATTCTCTGAGATTACCGCGGCATCGGAATCGGAAATACTCTCTGTCCAACATGAAAAGGACATTGAACTGGCAAAGTCAAAGTACGAAATGGCAAAGAAGCATCTGCTGGATGCGCAGAAAGAGCTTGAGGACTATAAAGGTGAAACCCTTAAGGTCATTCGTGGCCAAAGTAAGATGAGTACTGACCTGCTGAATACGCTGGTTGCGGAAGCCGAAGTACAAATCAAAGAAGCACAGACCGCATTAGACTCGGCAGGAACAGAAATGAAGGACATGATTGAAACCTCAGAGGGGTTAAAACGTGAGTACGACCGGTTGTTAAGCTGGGCCGACTTATATGACAAGAGCTCCTTTGAGGCAAAGAAAATGATCGTATCACAGTTCATCAAGGCTGTTCGTGTTGGCAGGGATTATAATTTGGAGTAGATTTTAATGTTTATTTTGAAGAATTTCAAGGCTATTGCGGCAAAAATTCATGCTCTGAGAGTATGCAGGCGCCCGAGTCGCGCACCGCATAAAAAAGTTCAGGAAAATCCGTTTTTTCCGGATTTTCCTGAACTTTGGTGGAGATAAGCGGATTCGAACCGCTGACTTCTTGCATGCGAAGCAAGCACTCTACCAGCTGAGCTATACCCCCATATTTTTCCAGTATGCGAACGTGATGCCTATCACGCGAGTTAGAACATTAAATAATGCGATGTGAACCGAGTGGTTGCAAAGAGAGTTACACGAAAGAGGCTAAAACCGTACCGCGTGCTCTACCAACTGAGCTACGCCCCCAAGTGTAAGACTGTACTTTACAGCCATCGACTATTATAGCATTATTTTATCAAAAGTAAAGAAAAAAATGAATAAAACTGACATTCGAAATTGCAGCAATATGTAAAGTTGACTATTTGATATTTTTATGTTAAAATATCCCTAAAATAGTTGTTTATAATAAAAACCAAACAAATAACCGCTGAATCCAGCAATGGAATGGGAGAACCAAATTTTGGGGTGAATCATGAAATTTTCATGTAGGGCGATCTTTCCGCCCGAATCCGTCAGCTAATCTCGTAAGCGTTGAAAGTTATGGTGTTAAGATGCTGCCATAATTAAAACGCTGCAGAATATAGTCTGCAGCTTATTTGTGCAATCTTCGCTTACATTATTTTCAAATTATGTAATATAAAGGAGGATGCTATGGCGATAACAGTAGGATTATTTGGGTTTGGCAGAACAGGCTCTGTGGTTGCTAAGGAGATAATAGAAGACAGGGACTGCCGGCTCGCTTGGGTAGTGCGAAATTCCACCGATCACGAGGGAAACTTCGCAAGTCGCGTTTTGGGCTTTGATCATGAGGAGGGTAAAATATTCTCCATTCGAAATATAGATTTTGCAACCTTTTATGAAAAGGAGAAGGTAGATGTAATTATTGACTTTTCGGCATCCTGCGCGGTAGAGGAATATGAAAATGCCGTAAAATCAGGTACACGTATAGTCTCGGCAATATCTACCTATGCAAGGAGCGATTTTGAGCAGCTTAGCGCGCTCAGCAGTCAGACGGCGGTTTTGTATTCGCCCAACATTACACTCGGCATTAATTTTTTAATAGAGGCATCAAAGCTACTTCAAAAAATAGTGCCGAATGCCGATATCGAAATTGTTGAGGAGCATTTTAAGGGTAAAAAGGAGGTTTCGGGCACTGCGCTCAGGATAGCGGATGATCTGGGACTGGACAAGCAAAAGCATGTAAACTCCATAAGAGTCGGCGGTGTGGTCGGCAAGCACGAGGTTGTGTTCGGACTTCCGAATCAGACCATCCGCATCGTACATGAATCGCTGAACAGGTCGGCCTTCGGTCAGGGAGCCATTTACGCTGCAAAGTGGATTATGACCAAGGAGAGCGGAATGTACAGCATGGAGGAGGCAATTTCACTCTTTATGGCGAAGAACGGTAAGAGTCTTGTTTCACACCACTCCGGATAACATAATTATTGAAAAACCGCTGATTAACTCGCTAGCCGCGATTTGATCAGCGGTTTCCTAGTTTTCCTGCATTTAAATTTCGGGTTTCTTTGCTATTGCAAAAAAGAAGGCTATGTAGTACAATAAACCGTATGTTTAATTGCCTCGCGCAATCGGCGCGAGGCAGGGCCGCACTGGTCGGGGAGATAGCGGTGCCCTGTATCTGCAATCCGCTACAGCAGAGATGAGATCCCGCCCCCGGCTTTATGATGTGTTGTCTGCCCCTCGCAAGCAGCGATGATGGAACGGTCTTGCGCAACGGAAACCTGTGAACCATGTCAGGCGGGGAACCGAGCAGCATTAAGCGGGACCTTTCGTGTGCCGCGAGGTAGCTGTTCCTGAGCCGGCTACGGGGGTAACGGGCATATCGTAATTGTCAAAGGCGGGTGTGCGGTCCTGCCTTGCGCCGAAAACCTCGGAGGGGGCTTAGTTTTGTATCAGGCATTATATAGAAAATGGAGACCCCAGTCTTTTGACGAGGTGGTCGGTCAGACTAGCGTGGTTGAAACGCTGAAACGTCAAATCGTTTTGGACAGGCTTTCACACGCTTATCTTTTTACGGGCACAAGGGGCACGGGAAAAACCAGCTGCGCCAAGATACTTGCACGCGCAGTTAACTGTGAAAGTCCCGTAAACGGAAACCCCTGCAACAAGTGCAGATCCTGCGTCGGAATTGAAAACGGAAGCATTTATGACGTTATCGAGATGGACGCGGCCTCAAACAACGGAATAAGTGACGTAAGAGCCCTTCGCGACGAGGCTATTTATTCTCCCGCCGCGGTCAAAAAAAGGGTCTATATAATAGACGAGGTTCACATGCTTTCTAAGGACGCGTTCAACGCGCTGCTTAAAATCATGGAGGAGCCGCCCGAGCATCTCATATTCATTCTCGCGACGACGGAGCTTCACAAGGTTCCGGCGACCGTGCTTTCAAGGTGTCAGCGCTATTCCTTCCGCCGTCTTCCTCCGAATGTGATATCGGAGCGGCTGAGCTTTATCGCGTCGGAGGAGAAGCTGAGCCTCACCACTGAGGCTGCGGAGCTGCTTTCGCGCCTTGCGGACGGCTCGATGCGCGACGGCATATCGCTCCTCGACCAGTGCTCGTCGGCTGAGGTCATCAGCGCCGAGCATGTGCTTGAAGCCATAGGACTTGCGGGCAGAACTGAAACGGAAAATCTCCTTGAGGCCACTCAAAGCGGCGATACTGCCGCTGCGCTTTCGATTCTCGACAGGCTTTATAACGAGGGTAAGGATGTGGCGTCGGTTCTTGAGGAGCTTTGTACGCTGCTGAGAGATATACTGATAACCAAAATCGCGCCCTCCGGAGGCTGGAGCCTGCAAAGCGGAGGCTTTGACAGTGCGGTGCTTAAAAAGCTTGCTTCCGGGCACTCTGCTACTAAGCTGATGAGGGCTATAGAAATAATTCAGACCGTGCTGACGGACATAAACAGGGGAGGCAGCCGCAAGATAATGGCGGAGCTTTGCCTGATGCGTCTTTGCGGCATCGGAGATTTTGCGGGGAATATACCGAACGATGAGCCGGCTCCCATAAAACGCGCTGCCATCACGGAGAGGCCTGCGCCAAGAGCTGATGAGCCGAGGTGTCAACCGGAGCCCAAACCGGAGACAAAACCAGAAGCGCAGAGCAAGCAGCAAACGCAGAATATTGAACCGACAGCGCCCGTAATTTCGGGGGAAAAGAGCTGGCAGGGTGTTCTGAACGTATTAAACGGCAAAATAGACATGCTGGACTTTATTCAGCTTAGCGACCCGACTCGTGTCGAGGGGGAAATCGCAGAGGGTGTAATTACGATTTTAGCCAAAAGTCCGTTTGACCTCAATACGCTTAAGGATAATAAAAAGCTTTTGGACGCGGTCAAGTCGGCAGGTGAAAGCCTGCTCGGCAATCCTGTCAGGGTAGTGGTGACCGATTCTCAGAAAACAGCTGCGAGGAGCGAGGATAAGCTTGACGCTCTCAGCAAATTTGATAATATTACATTTAAATAATAATTCAAGCGCGTTTTAGAAAAACGAAAGGAATGGTTTTAAAGTATGGCAAAAGGCGGATTTAAAGGCGGCGCCTACGGCGGCGGAATGAACATGAATATGATGAAGCAGGCTCAGAAGATGCAGCAGGATCTTTTGAAAATGCAGTCCGAGATGGAGGAAAAGGAATATTCGGCGTCGGCCGGAGGCGGCGTCGTAACAGCCACTGTTAACGGGAAGAAGGAGCTTGTCTCCGTTAAAATC
>CAYQMY010000150.1:0-5652 GCA_964418735.1 uncultured Oscillospiraceae bacterium
TTTTTTGTTACGTGCTTTTTCTTGTTTAGCCAACTCTTTCATTTCTCTTTCCTGAGACCCGAGCCCCGATACCCTTCTTCAGATTTTGTCCGCCACCCTCTCGCCCAGAAGTCCCGTGGGCCGCACGATGAGGATGAGGATGAGCACGAAGAAGGCGATGGCGTCCTTCCAGGCAATGGAGATGTAGGCCGACCCCAGGGCCTCGATGACCCCGAGCTTGTCGCTGACCTTGGAGCCGCCGAGAATGGTTACAAAGGGGCGCTTCGGATTATTGAGCGCTCCGCCCAGCTCCGCAAGCTCCTTTGCGAGCAGGAAACCGCTGACGGCGGGCAGGAAATGTGCGACGCCTTCCGTAGAAGCGTGAGCGCGGTGGACTGTTCCGAAAGCGTCAGAAACGAAAACGTCAGCCATATCGGCAAGCTTCTTCGCGAAAGCGGGGTCGTTCTTTTCCTCCTCCTTATGGAAACGGAGATTTTCGAGCAGCATGATTTCTCCGGCCTTAAGGTCTTTAGCAAGCTTTGTCGCGTCGTCACCGATAACGTCGGAGGCCATCTTTACAGGCGCTCCAAGCAGCTCCGAAAGCCTGTTTGCGACGGGCTTAAGCGACATGGACGGAACGAATTCGCCCTTGGGACGGCCAAGGTGCGAGCAGGCGATTACGGCTGCTCCGCCCTCAAGAAGATACTTAATCGTAGGTAGCGAGGAAACGATACGGGTTTCGTCAGAGATATCACCGGTCTTTTTGTCAAGGGGAACATTGAAATCGCATCTTAAAAGAATCTTTTTGCCGCGAATGTCAATGTCTGTAACCGTTTTTTTGTTGCAATTCATTTAATTATCTCCTTGTTATTCATATTTTAAATATCAATTTATGATAATTTAAAGCTTTATTCAATTTGCCATTTCGCCGGCTCTTAATAAATTGGGAAAACCCTGCTGTCTGAGAGCCTCATAGCACAAAACCGCAACCGAGTTTGCGAGATTAAGACTCCTCGCGTCGCTCACCATCGGCAGACGAATGCAGCGGTCGTGGTATTTTTCGCGCAGGGGGAGGGGGAGGCCGGCGGTCTCCTTACCGAAAATGATATGAGCTCCGTCAGTAAATTCGGCGTCGCAGTAAAAGCGCGGAGCCTTGGTGGTAGCAAGCCATATATTGCTGTCGCCGTTTTTATCGAAAAACTCATCCACATTCTCATAGACCCGTATGTCTACCAAATGCCAGTAATCAAGACCGGCGCGTTTTACCGCCCGGTCAGAGATATCGAAGCCCAGAGGCTTTATGAGGTGCAAAACGCTGCCGGTTGCCGCCGCGGTACGCGCTACATTTCCGGTGTTCATTGGAATCTCGGGTTCTACCAGTACCAGATTAACCATAGAAAAAGTGCCAATTCCTTCCTTAAAAAGCATAACATATTGTATCTCAATACAAGTCCTTTTTCAATATAGTTTTTCAATAAATAATTTCTGATATAACCTATTTTTACATTTATTTTGCGAAATTGTATATAAAAAAATAAATAATTTTAAGAATTTGTTAAATCGGACACAATCCCCGTGTTGAATAATTGCGGCACATAGAGTA
Organism: uncultured Oscillospiraceae bacterium; assembly: GCA_964418735.1. GTDB lineage: Bacteria > Bacillota > Clostridia > Oscillospirales > Oscillospiraceae > DUPK01. The sequence goes on from CAYQMY010000150.1 coordinate 1,583, forward strand.
TACTAACGATATTGCTGGGGATAAAGGAGTAATTTTGAAACAGGTTTCAAAATTACTTTAATTCAAGTGCGTGTTGCTCGCCCTGTGGGCAACCGCAACACATGCACAATTTATGACCATTCTCTTTCAAGGTCATTTTGTTGCATAATATGCGAAAGGAATGGTCATAAATTTATGAACAACAGGCTGTTCGTGGTTATTCCCTGTTATAACGAGGAAGAGGTTCTTCCCGAAACGTCAAAACGAATTCGTGAGAAGATGGAGGCGCTTATTAGCGCCGGAAAAATAGCCGCCGACAGCAGGGTGGTGCTTGTAGACGACGGCTCAAAGGACCGCACCTGGGAGCTTATTTATAGTCTCCATAAGGAGCATAGTTTATTTTCCGGAGTAAGATTAAGCCGGAACAGGGGGCATCAGAATGCCCTGCTCGCAGGGCTTACCGCTTCAAAGGATCTGGCCGACATGACAATATCAATGGACGCCGACCTGCAGGACGACATTAACGCCGTCGACGCAATGGTGGATAAGTACCTTAGTGGCTGCGACGTGGTTTACGGCGTTCGTAGCCGCAGAGAAAAGGATACGTTTTTCAAGCGCTTTACCGCCGAGGGCTTTTATAAGCTTACCCGCTCGCTGGGCGGGGAGGTCGTGTTCAACCACGCGGATTACAGACTCCTTAGCCGCCGCGCTCTCGAAGGGCTTATGCAGTACGGAGAATCCAATCTGTTTCTAAGAGGTATAGTTCCCATGGTGGGCTTTAAGTCGGACATAGTTACCTACGAGCGCGGTGAGCGCTTCGCGGGGGAGAGCAAGTATCCGCTTAAGAAAATGCTCGCCTTTGCCGTTGAGGGCATTACCTCTCTTTCGGCAAAACCTATGCGGATGATTATGTCCTGCGGTATAGTTATGATTATTCTGGCGCTTATTCTCCTTGTTATTACAATTGTTCAGTGGATTATGGGCCATACGCCTTTTAACTGGAAGCTGGTCACGATTTCCGTCTGGGGTGTTGGGGGCATGATACTGACCTCGCTCGGAATAGTCGGCGAGTATGTCGGGAAAATATATCTGGAGACGAAAAAGCGTCCGCGCTTTATTATCGAAACCTTTGTTCACGAGGACTGATACAACAGACCCCCTTTCTCATATAGTGTTATGAGGAGGGGGTTTTTATCCGTATTACAGCTTATAACCGCGAAAAGGCGGTGGCATACGCCCACAAATGGGCTTATAAAAGAAACCCAAACTACTATAATTATGACCCCGTCGGCGGAGACTGCACAAACTTTGCGTCACAGTGCGTTTTCAGCGGAGACGCCGTGATGAACTATACTCCCGATTTGGGCTGGTATTACATAGATGCCAATCGGAAAAGCCCCGCTTGGAGCGGAGTCGAATACTTTTATTCTTTCATAGTCGATAACGAGGGCGTCGGGCCCTTTGGAAGGGAAGTCGGAATCGAGGAGCTACAGCCGGGCGACTTCGTTCAGATGAAGTTCGGCGGAAGGTTTCAGCACACACCCTTTGTGGTTGCGGTTGGTAGCCCTGCGGATTTCAACAATGTTCTTGTCGCGGCGCATACCTTTGACTGCGACTATAAGCCACTCAGCAGCTTTAGTTACTCGGATATTAGGTTTGTAAAAATACTCGGTATAAGGCGCTGGAGTTAACGCAGAAAAATAACAGGCCGGAAAGCATTTTAAAGCTTTCCGGTCTATTCAGCTTGTCAAAAAAACTCCCCCTGCGGGGAAATTGAAATCCATTTTTTCGGGAATTCACTTCTCGAAAAAATTCATTAGCCCGCGCAAATCGTGCGCGACCGGGGGTATCGCGGAGTAAGCCGCGTATCTAGGGGGAATTGAATTTCCCCTAGAAGCTTTATTACTCCATTCGAAGCCCTGTAAGGTAGCGCCTTAGCATATCCAAAGCATGATTTACAGCCATGATTCTTATTCTGTTCCTGTCCGCGCCGAGGTGCAGCTCCTTGCAGTAGGTGCTGTCGAAGGCCGAAAGTGCCACAAACACAGTGCCCACCTCGTCTCCGCGCTCGTCCGTAGCCGGACCGGCCACGCCGGTGATTCCGATTCCGAAATCTGCGCCGATTTTTTCCTTCACACCCTGAGCCATAGCTTTCGCTACCGCTGAGCTTACCACGCCTTCCTTTTCAATAAGCTCGGTGGGAACGCCGAGAAGCGCGGTTTTCGTCTTGTCGGCATAGGTTACAACCCCGCCTAAGAAGGACTTCGACGCGCCGGGAATGTCGGTTATTCGCTTTTGAAGCAGTCCGCCGGTGCAGGACTCCGCCGCTGCGACCGTAAGGTTTTTCTCGCGCAGTATGCGCAGCACGACGCTTTCAAGGTTTTCCTCGTCGATTGCGTATATGAAATCGCCAATCGTTTCGCGCACCTTTTCAAGAACGGGGGCCATAAGGGCCTCGGACTCCTCTACCGACTCGGCTTTCGCCGTGACTCTGAGCATGACCTCGCCCTCCTTCGCGTAAGGTGCGAGTGTCGGGTTTTCAAGCCCGACCATCATATCATGGAGCTTATCTTCGACAGAGCTTTCTCCCATTCCGAAAATCCGAACGCTGTGCGAGAGTATTTCGGAATCAGAGAGCTCGCGAAGATAGGGTACAGCGCAGTTGTTAAACATAGCTATGCACTCACGCGGGGGGCCTGGGAGCATTATTACATGCTTGCCGTCGCCGCGAAACGCACAGCCCGGAGCGGTGCCCCAGTGGTTCCTGAACACCGTGCAGCCCTCGGGCAGCATGGCCTGACGCATATTGTTCTCGGTAATATTGGCTTTATGGAGGCTTTTCTCGAAGTAGCTTTTTATATTTTCTGCCTCCTCCTCGTTAAAGACCAGCTTTTTGCCGAAGCATTCTGCAAGCGTCTCCTTCGTGAGGTCGTCACAGGTGGGGCCAAGCCCTCCTGTCGTTATCAAAATGTCGGCGCGGCGCTTTGCAATCTCGACTGCAAGGCGAAGCCTTGTGGGGTTATCCCCGACAACCGTATGGAAGAAGACGTTGATGCCGAGGGCCGAAAGCCCCTCGGAGATGTCCCTTGCGTCGGTATTTACGGTGTTGCCGAGCAGCAGCTCCGTGCCAACTCCGATTATTTCCGCTGTGAATGCCATATATAAAACTCCCTTCAAAGAATGAAAATGCAAAAAATCAGTGGTTACGTAAATATAGTAATGTATAAATGCTTTTATACACGAATTCTCGTAATTCCGCTTACTGCGTCATCGACCAGCCCGTCAACATCGAGAGCAGCTTCCGCGCTTTCTACGTCCTCAAGTCGTGGCTTTGTTCTAGGCCTGCGCGGCGTAAATACTGTGCAGCAGTCCTCGTAAGGCAGAATCGAGGTTTCAAAGGTGCCGATTTGCCGCGAGATACGGACAATTTCTTCCTTGTCCATGCCGATAAGAGGACGAAGCACCGGAATGGTACAGCAGGCTTCGGTAACCGCCATCGCTTCAACGGTTTGGCTCGCCACCTGACCGAGATTTTCGCCTGTTATCAGCGCCTTGCAGCCGTTCATGTCGGCTATCTTCTGCGAAATGCGCATCATAAAGCGGCGCATGATGATTGTAAAGTATTCTTCCGGGCAGTTCTCGCGGATTTGCTCCTGTATATGTGTAAAGGGGACAATCTCGACTATCAATTTGCCGCAGTAATGCGTTAATATTGAGGCAAGGTCAAGAACCTTTTGCTTTGCAAGCTCGGAGGTGTAGGGAAAGGAGAAAAAGTGCACCGGAATTATTCTAAGTCCGCGTTTTGCCATCATGTAGGTCGAAACGGGACTGTCGATGCCGCCCGATAAGAGCGAAACAGCACGTCCAGAGGTGCCTACGGGCAGACCACCCGCGCCCCTCACTCCGCCCGCGTGAACGTAGGCGGATAAATCGCGAACCTCTATAGAAACCGTAAGCTCCGGATTGTGCATATCGGCCGTCAGATGGGGAAAGGCGTCTTGAAGCTCGCCGCCGACATACTGCGAAAGTGCGATTGAGGTCATCGGGAAGCGCTTGTCCGAGCGCTTTGTCTCAACCTTGAAGCTTTTTGC
>CAYQMY010000151.1:0-5635 GCA_964418735.1 uncultured Oscillospiraceae bacterium
CCCCCGGTCGCGCACGATTTGCGCGGGCTGTGGTATTTTTCCGAGAAGTAAATTCTCAGAAAAATAGATTTGAATTGCCCTTCGAGGGAGTTTTTGAAAATATAAAAAACGGATGCAAACTGCATCCGTTTTTTTGTTATTTGTAGCATTTCGGCATTTCGCGCTTATGTCCACTTCTCTTGTGGAAGCGCTCGATAATTTCAAGGTCGGCGGGCTCGGCTTTGCCGCTTAAAAGATACTCGTCGATTTTTGCGTAGCTTATGCCCATTTCGTTCTCGTCCGTCTGGCCCTCGAAAAGTCCTGCGGACGGGGCCTTGGTGATTATATTGTCTGGCGCTCCGAGAAAACGCAGAAATTCATAAACCTCGGTGACGGTGAGGTCGGCAATCGGGTTAAAGTCATAGGCTCCGTCACCCCATTTTGTGAAGTAGCCCATATACGCTTCACTCCTGTTGCCTGTTCCCGCGACGAGCCTGTTCTCAGACGCCGCTATTGTATAAAGCGTGAGCATTCTAAGGCGCGGAGCGATATTGGAGAGCGCAGCCGGAGTCAGCTCAGTCGCCACACCGAAGGTTTTTACGGCCAGCGCCTTGAGCTCGGTCAGATCGACCATTCTTGTTTCGATGCCGAACTTTTTTGCGGCGTCCATGGCGTCGTCCATATCCTCGTTGTAGTTGCGCTTAGACGCGCAGGGCATCGTTATACCCAGGGTGTTCTCGCAGGCCTTGCGGCAGAGTATGCCGACGAGCGTGCAGTCCTTGCCCCCGCTGTTACCGTAGATGATTCCGGAAGCTCCGCTGTCACTCATGACTTTTTTAATAAAGCTTATTCTCTTTTCAAGCTCTTCACTGTAGTTTCTCATTTATATTTCCATCCTTAAGTCTCTCTTTATTCGTTAATAAGGTCCTTGAACTTGAGCAGCAGCTCGGTACGGCTGTTGATTTCAAGCTTTCTGTATGCCGAGGTGCAATAGGTGTTAACCGTGGAATAGGCTATGGGAAGTATCGCGGATATCTGTCTGAGCGTGTAGCCCTGAAGAAGCAGCTCGCAGACCTCGATTTCACGCTTAGTCAGACCATATTGTCTGAACATTCCAAGCCGTCCCTCCCCCACCTCTGTCTTTGCCGAATCCCTTCCCCAGTCGTTTACATACTCGGCGCGTTCCATAACGGGAGACACAAACATAAACGAGATCATTACCACCGCAGAAAATATTGACGCAAAAACGGAAATACCGAAGGTGCCAGAGTGATCAATAATGTTCCCTACTGCTACACCTGAAACTCCCCCGCAGATTCCTATAAAGACTATTGAGCGGCGGATATAGCGCATACTGTCGTACTTTTTCCCTATAACTCCGATTATGTAATACATATTTATCATACCGATGGTACTGCCCAGGCCCAGCAAAATGGCAAATGGCAGAGCGAGCACAGGGGCCTCCGGAATAAAAGCATTGCACAGCATACCTATAGCCACGCCGGAGAAGGTGATGTTGCCAAGCCATATGTAGGCCTTCTTAGTAAATGCGTAAACAAGGACATAAATCATACATCCCACAAGTCCGCCGATATAATACCAGGTCAGGACAGGATAAAGGGCGGCCTCAGCCGCAATATTTAAAATCCCCTTCCCCGCACCCTTGCACAATATGGCAATGGCACAGTTAAATACAAGTGACAGGTAGATACGGGGGTGCATCTCAAGCTTTTCGCAGCCCTCACCTGAATTCTTATCGCCCCTCACCTCCGACCTAAAAAACAAAACCGAGCTGAGCGCCAGTATCAGAAGCAAAATGGATAAAGCAGGTTCGGCAAGTTCGGAAAGGCCGTGTTCTTTAACGAGTGATATCAGCTGTATTAGTACGTTGCTAAAAACAACCGCGTAGAGCTTTTCGGTGTTGTTAAGAGCGAACACAAAGGGAATCAGAATGCTGATATTTACACAGCCTATCGCGACAGCGCCTGTCACGGCAGCCAGAGTTTTTAGCTGCGCTCCGGGAAGGGCGTAGAACGCTATCATGCTCATGATTATTAGTAAAGCGCCCGCCCTTGCGGTTTTGACGTACCATTCCTGCCGAATGATAAGGACAAAAACCGCCGAAGACAAGATATTTACTATGTGCATAAGGCTTCTTATATCGGTTTTAAAGGCGGAGTCGGAAAGCGGCGAGGCCGTCCACCATGTCGCGAATGCGATTACCCACGCATAGTACAGCACCCAAACAGTCAGATACGGGGCGTTTTCCCGCCGAAGTCCGTCCGGACGGATGACATTCCCCTCATGCAAAACAGGTTTGACCTTCATTTCTGCCAAAATAACGAACCTCCAAAGTTTGCCTTTGACTTCATATAATTTCTTTTCGTTAGTATTATCACATACTTCAGCAAAAATTGCCATTAAATCGATAAAACAGAGATATTATTGTCAAAACAGCGATTCAGGCATACAAATTTCGGACGGCTTACAAGCAATCAGCGCTGAAACGAATGACATTCCAGCTGTGTCTGGAAAGTATAGTTTCTTCGGCACATTGTACCTGTGCTGGCACGACGGTGTTCGGAGAATTAGCCGTATTGCAGGCCTTTAAATCATCGCCCGTAAGCGTCAGATGCTCAATCTTCTGGAGTTTTCCGAAGCCGTTTATTTCTATGTCCAGCTCAATATCGTCTGTCAGGGATCTGTTAACCGCGAAAACGGTGATTTCCCTCTTTTCTTCGTTTACCGTAACCACAGCTTCAACATAAGGCGCCATGCCGTACTTGCCGGCATCATAGCTGTCGCAGGTTACGCAGGTTTGCAGGGTTTCGCCGCGCGCGAAGCTGGAGGCATGGAGAAAGGGGTAGAAAATGGTCTGCGCCCAGGCTCTCCCGCCGTTTTCCGTCATAATGGGAGCTATAACATTTACAAGCTGAGCAAGGCAGGCCATCTTTACCCTATCGGCATGGCGTAGCATGGTGATGAGCAGACAGCCGAGCACAAGGGCGTCTTCAAGGTTGTAGATATCCTCAAGTTGTGGCGGAGCAATCGTCCACTTTTCAATTTTTTTATCCTGATCGTTTGAATGGAACCATACATTCCACTCATCAAAGGAAAGATACATGGTTTTGTCGGAGCGCTTCTTCATTTTAACCGTATCGCAGATTGCCGCGATAGCATTAATAAATTTGTCCATATCCAGAGAGCAGGCAAGATAGGCCTGCGTGTTGTTATCAGGATTGCCGTAGTAATTGTGCAAGGAGATATAGTCCACAACATCGTAGGTATGGCGAAGAACGGTTTCCTCCCAGTCGATGAAGGTATCCATTCCGGAATGTGAGCTGCCGCAGACGGTCAGCTCGATGGAGGGATCGACCCACTTCATCACCTTTCCGGTTTCCGCAGCCAGACGTCCGTATTCCTCCGCTGTCTTGCTGCAGATCTGCCAAGGGCCGTCCATCTCGTTGCCCAGACACCAGTTTTTTATTGCAAAAGGCTTTTCAAAGCCGTTTGCGAGGCGCATATCGCTGTACTTGCTACCGCCGGGGAAGTTGCAATACTCCACTAAGTTTTTTGCGTCCTCAACACCTCGGGTGCCAAGGTTTACAGCCATCATGATTTCGGTGCCTGCTCTTTTTGCCCATTCCTGAAATTCATCGATGCCCACCTCGTTTGTCTCAATGGTAAACCAGGCAAGCTCTGTTCGGCGCGGTCGTTTGCTGCGCTCGCCGATACCGTCCTCCCAGTTATAGCCGGAAACGAAGTTTCCGCCGGGGTAACGTACAATAGGCACCTTAAGCTGTTTTACAAGCTCCATGACATCGCCGCGGAAGCCCATATCATCCGAGGTGGCGTGACCGGGCTCATAAATTCCGCCGTAAACGGCTCTGCCCAGGTGTTCGATAAAAGAACCGTAAATTCTGGGATCAATCTTACCAACCGAAAAGTGCTTATCTGCATAAATGCTTGCTTTCATTTGTTCCTCCAACACAGCGTTTCTTCTACCAAAATAATACACCATTTTAAAAGAAAACTAAAGTTTATATTTGAAAAAAGCCGGGGTGCGTTGAAACATTTCACGCACTCCGGCTTTGTAAGACCTACCAGGTAAGCACTGATTTAATCCGGCGTTGCCAGATTGGTGGGGATAGAATCCTCAATCGAGGCAAAAAAGCGCAGGAATAATTGCTTTATTTGGGGCTTTTTTTAACGATGAGTGGGGGTGCTAGACCAGCCAAGATGGTAATGTCGGATTAATCAGTGGTTACCTATGTGAGCCTGATTTAATCCGAATATCCGTCGGGATTGTTCTTTTGCCAGTTCCAGCTGTCCCTGCACATATCCTCAAGGCTCAGCTGCGCCCTCCAGCCGAGAACCCTTTCAGCCTTTGAGGAGTCGGCATAGTACTCCGGAAGGTCGCCGCCCCGGCGCTCTGCGAACCTATAAGGAACACTGACATCGTTTACCCTGGCGAACGTTGTAGCCATTTCAAGCACGCTGCAGCCGACACCAGTGCCGAGATTAATGGCCTCAACACCGCTGTGCTTTTCGCAGTAGTCAAGTGCCATGGCATGACCCTTCGCGAGGTCAACCACATGGATGTAATCACGAACGCCGGTGCCGTCCTTAGTCGGATAGTCGTTGCCGAATATACGAAGCTCCTTAAGCTTTCCGACCGCCACCTGTGAAATATACGGCATGAGGTTGTTCGGAATGTCCCTCGGGTTTTCGCCTATAAGGCCGCTGCTGTGCGCTCCGACGGGGTTGAAGTAGCGAAGCAGCACAGCCGAAAAATCAGCGTTTGCGTTCGCGTAATCCGTAATTATCTGCTCTATCATAAGCTTTGTCCAGCCGTAGGGATTGACGCAGCCGCCTACCTGCATATCCTCGGTATAGGGCAGCTTGTCGGGCGTTCCGTAAACCGTCGCCGAGGAGCTGAAAATCAGCCTTTTTACGCCATGCTTATCCATAGCTTCCAGAAGCGAAAGCGTACTGTCAATATTGTTGCGGTAATATTTAAGCGGCAGGGCGACGGATTCTCCGACGGCCTTGAGCCCCGCAAAGTGAATCGCGGCGTCGATTTTGTTCTCGGCAAACACCCTGTCAAGCGCCGCAGTATCCGCCGCGTCGGCTTCGTAGGCCACAGCCTTCTTGCCCGTGATTTTTTCGATTCGCCTTATGGCCTCGGGGCAGCTGTTGGAGTAGTTATCCACTATTACTACGCCGTGTCCGGCGTTTAGAAGCTCCACAGCGGTGTGCGAACCGATATAGCCGGCTCCTCCGGTCAGCAGTATGTTCATATATAACCATTCCTTTCAGCGGCGTGAAAACTCGCGCGCTTCTTTTGTAATTAAGGGTATCAGGTCTATTACCTGTATTGCTTATGTTAATGTCTGCTGAACAATTCAGCACATTATATTATGAGTGTATCCAGACTGAATGTCAATAACTTCTATTTTGTCGCATCCGTCCATCTGAATCACGCCCGACAACAGGTATCTTCATTTTAGCCTGCCCATAGCGGCAAGCTTGCCGCGTATGTAACGCAGTGTCAGAAGCTTCTAGATGTACCTTTGTTATGACACGCTTTCTAATTTTAATCGTAAGCGTCAAATGAGAATAAAAGACGAGCCTGCCAATGTAGGCAGGCTCGCAG
>CAYQMY010000152.1:0-5621 GCA_964418735.1 uncultured Oscillospiraceae bacterium
ATTGCTATACTGTGTGGCACGTCCAATTTCTCCATATTAACTATGGTCATTTCGCTTAAGTCCGACTTTTCGGCAAGCATTTTTATGCTTATACCACGCACGAGGCGATAATACTTTACTCCGTTCATTAATCCGCCTTTCTGGATATCTTAAAATTGTCAGTTTCAAAAGTATAGTCTTTAAAAAGCTCTTCCGCCGTAATAATTACTCTTCCGCGCTTCTTGGGGTTGTTTAAATGATGGACACGATGTATCTCGTAGCGCTCCCCTTTAGACAGGCACTCTTCCGCTCTTTCCTTTTCCTTTTGAGTTAAATAGAAAGCCTTACTTGCCCTACCGTTGGTCGATTTAACCTCAATGTAAATATGCTTTCCATCGAGGTCGAAGCTAAGGATATCACAACCAGCCTCCTCATCATCCGCATAGTTTGGATTAACGGCGTTTGCATACTTCGTGCCCTTGAGCTTATTTACTTCCTGCTCGTATACCCAATCCTCACCACCGTTGCCGAGCTCATCTAACTCGATGCGGAGCTTTTTGATACGGTCCTGCATTTTGCGACTTGTTTTAGGTCCTTCGGTAAAAAACGCATACAGCTCTTCGAAACTGTCACTTATTAACGCTTCAAGCGATACGGAAAAGTATTTTGCCAAAGTAATACCTTTTTCCACACCGGCTCCAAGGTTGCCGTTTTCAAGGCGGCAAACATCATTGGGCGTTAGCCCGGTATCTTTTGCAAGTTCCTGCTGGGAAAGGCCAAAGCGTTTTCTCATGAAGAAGAATGGATTGTCTATTTCTTTCATTTTCTCTCCTTAATATTATGTATTTTTATTACTGCTACCGGTTCCGCGCAGAACGCGGGGTGTGTAGTTTCTGTTTTTATGGTACTTCTCTGCTTTTCTAACTTCACCAAGCACTCTGCTGAAGTTGTCAAGTAGATTTCTATTCTGTGGGTCTGCCAGAAACTCCGCGATTGGAGCTCTCTCCTCAGCGCGGTCCTTATAATACCTACGCTCCAGTAAGCTATGCCGAAGCTGAGTAGCCGTCTTGCAGCGGGACGCATAATTGCTATCTTCAAGCTCGATGAAATGCAAGAGGTCAGTCTGAGTTTTGTCTTGCTCACCGACTTTTTCATAATAATACTTGTACTCTTTTTCGCAGTCGCGTAGGAATGTTATGGCCTTCGATAGCTGTGAAGAAACGTTCAAATCAGCTTTCATTCTCAATTCCTTTAGTTGCGGCTTTTGCAGCCAGTGCAAGACCGTCATACTTCTGTTTCATCATTAGCACTGCCTCTACTTCGCCATTGCGCCAGATGAGCATAACGTCGTCGCTCTTTATTAGAGTATCCAAGCCTTCGTCAATGTTTGAAGTTAAATCCTCCGCGCTGATAATGGGCGGAATTTCACCCTCAATCAGCTCTTTCAGCTCGTCATCATCGAGCGGCAGACCGTTCAAGCGAACAACTGTTTTCAAATAGTTTTCTATAAGCTCGTCAATGGTATATCCGTACCTTTCCGCCTTAGCAGTCAAAAATTTGAGCACATCCTCTCTGATTTCAATTTCAATTTCTTCTTTGTTGTCCATCTTTATCCTCCCTAATTTCATTATGATTTTCTTTAAAAATAGCCTTACTATTTTTTCTAGCTCGCCTTTTCTACATTATTTTTATGCTGCATGCCATTCATTGTTATAGTAATCATTTGAATTGTTTCTAACAAAGTATCGCTTATCTCAGAACTGCACTCAATGCGCTGGAGTTCCATGAAAACGCTCTCGAGTTTATCTCTTAGTGCTTTATAAACTCTAGGATTTCCGTATACTACTATGTCCTCTTCCCTACAACGCCGAGTAATGTAGTCCTGCTTGGTAAGGCCTGAGAGTTTGACCCTCATATTAATAGATTCGTTTTCTTCTGGAGAAACTCTGAAGGCAATTGTAATGTTTCTCCAGCGGTTTTTTTCATCACGGTTCTTTTTAGACATTAAATATTCTCCTGTTTATGAATTTGATCAAGTTTATTTGCCATCTTTGATTGAACGTTTGGGAAAAGATGTGCGTATCGATAGGTAATATCAATGCTCTCATGTCCCAACCGATCTGCTATTGCCAATGCGCTGAAACCAACATTAATAAGTAAAGAAACATGAGAATGCCTAAGATCATGAACGCGGATGACTGGTATACCCTCTTTCTTGCACGCAGAAATAATCGTCCTTCTGAGAGAATGCTTTGTGGTTGGAAAAGCTCGGTCTTTCGGTTTTAAGTCACAGGTTTCGAAGTAGTATTGCAGTTCATCACAAAGAAAATCCGGCATGACAATTTTGCGCTTGCTTTTTCTTGTCTTTGGGTCAGTTATTAAATCTTTTCCTTTGATATGCTGAAAAGTTTTCGTAATTGATACTTCTTTCGTTTCAAAATTGAAATCATCTTTGGTGAGAGCTAGCAACTCACCTTCCCTAATTCCGCACCAATATAAAATCTCAAAGCAGTAGAACGATAGAGGGTCATCCATAATAGCTTCGGAAAAGCGAAGGTACTCATCTTTAGTCCAAAAACTCATTTCAGCACCTTTTTCAGACCCCATATTTCCGGCAGTTCTAGCAGGATTTTGTATTAACTTATAAAACCTTACAGCATGATTTAAAATAGCGCTGAGCTGATTATGTACTGTCTTCAGATAGACCTTTGAATATGGCTCTCCAGTTTTAGGATCACGGTAGTTTAGTAATTCATTCTGCCACTGAATTACATCTGTTGCAGATATATCGCAGAGCCTTCGATTTCCAAAACACGGAATCAACTTGCTCTCAATAATATTCTCTTTCGTAGCCCACGTGCTCTCCTTTAGACGCGGTTGACGGTCTGCTGTATAAACCTTTACAAAAGCATTGAAAGTCATTTCCATACTTCCTGATTTTTGCAGGTGAAACTCGCGTTCCCATTGAAGTGCTTCTCTCTTAGTCTTAAAACCACGTTTAGTAATCCACTTTTTTTCTCCAGCCCAGTTTTTATATCCAAATTTGATAAACCATGTTTCCTTATACTTGTATGCCGGCATTTTTCATCCCCCACTACGAACTTTTATTACATTAAATCTTCTGCTCAAACTCGGCCCTCGCCTGTCATATTTCACTGATACATCTAGATAATCTGACGCTTCGTTTGCATTTGATTACCGCTTTCTTTACATGAACTTGACTCCTTTATAATAAAAATGTAAAACAAAACACCGTGCAGGGCGTAATGCCTACACGGTGTCATACATTGACAATTTTTCTAGACTTCAGCGCACAAAATAACTCCCATCTTGAAAACGTGTTTCAAAAAGTGTATAATTATTTGCGGTGCGGACGAAGTCCGTTGTGTAGGTGCTTATACCACCTGCGCAGGTGCAAAGGAGCGCCAACTCCTTTGCACTGCCGTTATTTTATTTTCTAATAATATTATATCATCTACGGTTCCGTAGAACAATTGACAATAGCTACGAATATTCGACGCATTATTTGTGTAGTTTGTAATATTGGATTATTATATATTAAATGATATGTTATACATATTACATTTCAGGAGGTTTACATATGCCTACAGCTGAATCACAGCGCAGGGCTAGGGATAAATGGCTTAAGGAAAAAGTGGAAGATGTTAAATTCCGCGTTCCAAATGGAAAGAAGGCAGAAATTCAGGCACATGCTTTAAAAACGGGTGAATCGGTCAATGCGTTTATTAATCGTGCTGTTTTCGAAACGATTGAACGCGATAATAAAGTTAAGGGCAAATAATTTTATAGTAGATTTGTACTTGACCACAAAAGAGAACTTCACCCCCCTGCGAATAATTATGTTTTGAAGGGATACAAGCTATGCCGTCATATGCATTCAAAGATTCTGCTCGAAAAATCCGCATTACAGCAAAAGAAATTTCAAAAAATAATGATCCGATTGAAAAGAAGACGAAATATTTTTGCTGCAATCCAAAATGCGGTGCTGAAATGATTTTTGTCAGCGGTGTAACACCTTATTTTCGCGCTAAGCATCGTCACGATGAAAACTGCGTTTATAACAAAGTGGGCACTTATACTCCCGGCTCCATTGATGAGCGGGGTTTTGACATTCGCAGATTTATTGAATACACGATGCAGCCCCAAAAGGATAAAAAAACCAGTAGCACCCATAGTGCAAGTGTCAATACTACTGATAAAAGAAATCTGTCGTTTACCTTAATAAATATATATGAAATGCTTAAATACTACGATTATACGGATTACCGCTGCGGAGAAAAAATTGGTAATATGCTAATTGACAGTAGGAGCATTGGATGTTATAAGGACGGCTTTCCTGGCGGTAAAATCGTGGAAGCTAGACTCAGATTTAAAAAAAAATTTTATGACCCAAAAAATTTAAAAGCTCATCTGTATGTTTCAGACTTTGATGATAACTATGACACTGAATTAGAACTTCTTTTTGAGAATGATGACCTGTTCAAGTGGTATAGAGGAAAATTTTTCGATAAAAAGAAGCCGGAGAATGAACAACTGAAAAATTTACCAAAGATGCGTGTAATAGTCTCAGGCAACTGGACTAAAGATGAAAAAACAAATGTCCACAGTACAAAAATAATGAATCGCCGTCAGATACATGTCTTAGAGTTGTAATACAGACTTGTAAATTCCCATAATTTTCAAATTGGATAAAGCAATTGAAAATGATAGTCTCTACGAAAGTGGAGACTATCATTTTCAATTTACGTTTTCCTATTGGTTTAATGCCGGACAATATTCAGGCTGATATGCTTCGATGATATTCAGGCTCTGGTCGTACCCATCTGTATTCACATATTGGGAATACATGCTAGCAGCCGGACTGTTTTCACAATTCTCAGATACTATAGGTGTGTCAAATGGTTCTTTTTGCTTTCTTTCACCGGCACGATTATCCGGGTTATGTGCGCGACTCATCCAAGCGCACCGAGCCATCCGCTTCAATTTCCAGATAGATTTCCTGCGGATAACCCGTTGGAACGTACCCGTTTTCCTCTATATATCGGCTCAGTGCCATGTAAGCCTTCCACAAATCGTAATAACCGCCCTTGTAATTGACCACGAGCGCTCTGCCGGCGGGATAACGCACCGCTTCGGCGGTGCGTTTTTTTTATCTACGGGCAGGCAAGCTGTAACTGTGAAATCTGTAACGGGAAATTCACCCTTTAATAGCCCTTTATCCGGATACTCGCAGAATTCCGGCCACGCGCGGCTGATTGGGACTCCGGCGTGAATCAGACTATCATAGAATTCGCCGATGACCGCAAGCGCATGGGCTCCGTCACTGGTGCGTAAA
The DNA here is from genome assembly GCA_964418735.1 of uncultured Oscillospiraceae bacterium. Classification (GTDB taxonomy): domain Bacteria; phylum Bacillota; class Clostridia; order Oscillospirales; family Oscillospiraceae; genus DUPK01. The sequence goes on from CAYQMY010000152.1 coordinate 5,336, forward strand.
CTCGGCGATTTACTTTTTTTGTCCGGTATTCTTGACTACTACATCTATTTGCAAATTTTAGGGAGGTAGAGATGTTAAAACACTGTTAGTGCCTTCCGTGCTGATAGGTGGAAATAAAAAAGCAGTAATGTCAAAGTGACAGCATAAAGTCGATATATGAATTATTTTGTGCTGTTGATAGCACAAACTTGACATTTGTAATTTTTTATGCTGCGCTATCCGCAGAGTTGAGCATCATGCAAAAAAACGCAGGTACACTACACAACCGTGATATATATCTAAACCG
>CAYQMY010000153.1:0-3354 GCA_964418735.1 uncultured Oscillospiraceae bacterium
ACCCCTTCTGCGCCACGCTCATTCTGGCGACGAGGTCGGCCGCTCTTTCCTCAAATGAATAGCTGGTGTCTTCGAAGATTGGTTTTGTATCATCGGACGCTGCTAAGGCCGGGGGCATAGTTGTTGGCAGCATCCCTATGCATAGGGCTGCCACCACAACAAGCGACAGGATACGCTTTTTTTGCATTTTCATTTTACCTCCCTATAAAATTTGTAACCCCTCTGGATTTTTTATATCCCGACCCCACAACGCTTTCAAATATTCAGACTATACCTTTTTCACCTCCGCTTTTTTCTTCTCTCTGTCATCTGAAGGGTTTGCTTCCCTTTTTCGGAATGCCACGTGTTTTATGTAATAGCATCATTTTGTTATGCCGTATGGCCAATCTAATAGGCCGCCCAGGTTATAGACGCGAACGTAGCCCAGCGCCTGTGCAGTCTCCAGCGCCTTCTGCGCCCTGACACCCTTCGCGCAGTAGAAAATTAGTTCCGTTTGTTTTCCAGGAACAGCCTTCGGCAGTGCGCTCTCTATGTCCGCAAGCGGAATATGAATGCTGCCGGTGATGTAACCGCTTTCTTTCAGCTCGTCATCGTTTCGCACATCGATGATTACCGCGCCGTTTTTAAAATCAGCCAGAGCCTGCTCGGCGCTGATCTTGTCCTGACGAACCTCGGCGCTGTCGATAATGTCAAAATAGAAGTCCTCCCCGGCAACCAGCAGCTTGCCATCTCCAAAAGAAAGCGTGAACAGCTCCTTATCCGCAATACGCGCCATCTGATGACAGACCGCACAGCCTGTAATCGTGAGTAGACGGGATTTGTCACAAACGGCGAGAATCTGGTCGTCGTCAAGACAAATATCGTTTATCGTCAGCGGATAAGCGTTTTCAGGCGCTTTGCCGTTAATTATCAATAACGGATTATCTATCCAAACCTCGCCCGTGTCCGAATACATAAGCATCGGAATGCCGGGCTTATCTGCAAGCTGTCCGACTATTAAGAAGGTATTGCCCAGACTGTGAACCTTTGAAAAACTGCGGGCTTCGTAATATCCCTCATATGTTTTATTGAAGTCGTCATGCTTCCAGCTTTGCCCGTCATTGCTGATGAAAATATCGCTTTTGGCGGTAACCGCCATAATGAAACTGCTGTTTGCGGCAATGGAAACAATGTCCCTGTCCGTCGGCAGCTTCTGCTTCTGCCACGTTGTTCCGTTTTCGGATATAAGAAGAGTTCCCTTTTTTGCGCAGGCATAATAGGTTCCATTAAAGCAGGTCACGCCGAAAATATCGCTGCTGATACCCACATTGCATTTTGTGAAATTACAGGCTTCGTCACCTAACAGCAAGGTGCCGTTTTTTCCGCATACCAAGACGCTTACGCCATCCGTCCATATATCTGTCAGACTTTCGGACGTAGGAACCGCCAGAGTTTCCACATGCTTATCCGGTAGTATTTTGTTAAGTCTGCCTCCGGTGCCCGCCGCAAGATAATATCCGTTAGTATATTCGGTTGCGAGGTACCCCGTTCTTTCCGTGCTGGCGGCGATTATTTTTGGGCTATCTTCTTCTGCAATCGCCATGGCCGGAGACAGGCTTTTTAAGACCGGCCACAATGCTGCCAAAAGAAGCACACCGCAGACAGCGGCGAGGATTTTTTTATCTGTTAAATGAACCCTTGACATTTAACATCCCTCCGTAAACAAAATAGATGCAATAAGAACTTTTATAAATGTGGTTTTCTAAAGCATGTCTCATTATGTCATGGAAATAATTACCTGTCAATATATTCCAATTTTTCTTTTCATATTTATCTAGAATAAATTAAAAAACGATGTATAATTTGGTTTAATTTACAAGTATTCAAACATATACGCAAAAGATATAAGAGACGCTGCAGCCCGTATAATTCCGGGCTGCAGCGTCTCTTATATAATGAACTGTTATCTCATTTTACCAATAAGTTATACAGAACCTGGGACATTTCCGCTTTTGTGGATTTTAAAATATACTTTTCTGGGCTATAGGGAAGTACGGGTTTCTGAATCAAGCTAGACAGTCAAACGGCAGAACGGTTTCTACAAACCGCTCTGCCGTTACTCTTTATAAGTACTTTTGTCCTATAGAAGTTCAATGAACTCCGAATCGAACTGTATGATACCCTCGTCTCTCATTTTTGCAAGCTCTCTTGATAAGGATGTACGCTGAACGCCGATTTTTTCTGCCAGAGCCTTTTTTGACATATTCAGTCTTAATCTGTTTGTGCCTTGCTGTTTCCGCTCATAATCTAAAAATGCCATAACGCTGTCGCGTATTGTTCTGTTCACATAATGCTTAATCCTATCACCGAGGATTACAGTATGATCCGCTACATACTGCAGATAACTCCTTAAAAAATCATGATTATCCGAAAACAGCTGAAACAAACGCTCCTTGTTAATCTCCAGAATCAGCGTTGGCTGCTTCGCGGTAACGCTCATTGGATAATGCGGATTTTTTGAAAACATCAGATTTCCGCCAAGAACATCCCCGCCGAAAAACTCCGCTATTGTCATAAGATTTCCGGACTCGTCAATACGCTCAATAACTACTTTCCCGGAGAGAATAATCTCAAGCTTTGAGCATACTTCCCCAACAAAATGTACAATATTGTTTTTTCCATACTGGGTTATTTTACAGCTGCCTTCATTCAAGTATGACTCGATTTCTTGGGGGTTTATCGATTTTATAATATCAATCTGTCGAAATAGTTCTAAATGTTTTTTCATAACAAACTCCCATGGTGTTACATTGGTAACGCCTTTTCTTTTACTCTATCACTATAATGATGATATATCAATAGAGGAGGAAGAGTATGGATATATTTACAATTGCATTCTGGATAATAGCACTTGTTCTTACCGTTATTTCACTCAAAAAGGATAGGAAGAAGACATTTGCGGCGATGAAGAAATCAAAGGGTATGATGGGAAATATGTTAGGTGAAATTATAGCCATCATATTTATAATCGGCCTTGTTCTGACATTTATACCACCCGAGACGATAAAATCTGTTTTGGGCTCGGCAAACACGTTTGTGTCAACGATTGTTTCGGCGCTTGTCGGAAGTATTACCCTTATACCGGCTTTTGTTGCATTTCCATTGGTTGGATCTTTGGTTGATGTTGGCGCGAGCATTGTTCCGGCAGTCGCATTTCTTACAACTCTCACAATGGTTGGGATTGTAACATTTCCTCTCGAAAAGAAAGAATTCGGAACCAAATTTACGCTTACCAGAAATGCGCTAAGCTTTGGGTTTGCTATTTTAATCGCACTGACTATGGGGGTGATTCTGTGAAGGCTGTCTCAATAATAA
>CAYQMY010000153.1:3454-5562 GCA_964418735.1 uncultured Oscillospiraceae bacterium
ATATTTGTAATGGCGTATATCACCGGCATGATAGTAAAGAAAAAGGATTTGCCTGCTGATTCGAAAAAGTCGGCAACACTAGAGATTAAGGAAGATTATTGTATCGGTTGCGGTCTCTGTGTAAAGCTTCTCCCGGAGTACTATGAAATGAAGCAAAACAAAGCCGTAGTCGTGAAAATGCCCGAAGGGAAGGACGCGATACTGGCTCTCAAAGAATCTGTTGAAAAATGTCCGTCCAATGCTATTATTCTGAACAAGGAAGAAATGGTGTCATGAAATAAATTGCAGCATACGGAGTATAGCACTGTATTTATAATAATTAAAGAAGCTTTATTAATGTAATAATAGATGATATAATTTGGAGGTATAGAAATATGGTTGAACAGCTTTTGCACTCCATGATTGATACTTGGTCAGGGCGTTTTTCGTGGAATAATAACTCTTAATAATTTAAATACTAACTATATAAGAATGCTAAATATATAAAGGAGTATGATGATATGAAAGCAAAGATCGATAGAGAAGGCTGCATTTCCTGCGGAGTTTGCGCATCCGTGTGTCCAGAGGTGTTCAGGATGGCTGACGACGGTCTGGCGGAGGTTTACTTGAACCCTGTTCCTGAATCTTTGGAAGGCTCGGCAATAGAAGCGCGGGATGGTTGTCCTGTATCTGTTATCTCAGTAGAATAAGCATAATAAAGCGCCCTTCTGAAAGGTTTTTGAAATCCGGAAGGGCGCCTTATCATTACTTTATAATGAACGGATAATGCGGTAAACTCTAAAAGGAGACGAGGAGTAAAAATGAACCATATTGGAAAAGTAATTAACGCTATGATTGCATATTATGCCGGAGATCCGCGGCGAATCAACCATTTTTTAAAGGTGCACGGTTTTGCTAAGGCAATCGGAGAGCTGGAAGGCCTAGACAAGGGCACACAGGAGATTCTTGAAATTGCGGCGCTTACTCATGACATTGGCATAAAAAACAGCGAGAAAAAATTTAACAGCTCCGCCGGGAACCATCAGCAGACTGAAGGCCCGCCTGAAGCGAAAAAGCTTCTCGAGGATTTAGACATCGAATCGGTTGTCATTGACCGTGTGTGCTGGCTTATTGCGCATCATCACACCTACACGGACATCAAAGAGCTTGACTATCAGATATTGATTGAGGCGGATTTTCTTGTTAATGCTTATGAGGACAATATGCCGCTTGAAGCAATCAGCAGCTTTCGCACAAACATTTTCAAAACAAACGCGGGAATAAATCTTCTCAATGCCTGTTACCAATAGAGCGGCATACATAGACGGAGTTGATTTTTACACAACTTTTTCCGAGCAGCATTATTAAAGAATCGTACGTGCTTCTGTTAAAATCATATCGACCGGAACATCATGGTCCATGACCGGAATACGGTCAAATACCTGAAAATCAAAGCATATTGCTGCCTTTTGGCAGTCTTTCCGAAGATGTCTAAACATTGCGTCATGAAAGCCTGCGCCATAGCCAAGTCTGTTTTTGTGTATATCGAAAGCAAGACCCGGAGTGACAAAAAAATCAATTTCTGAAGGGTCAACGAATCTTCTGCATTCCGGCTTTGGCTCCAAAATGCCTAAGACACCGCTGCCCAGATCATTCTCAAAATCGAGCAGATGAGAGGCTTTCATAACTTTAGCGCCGTTTTCTTCTTTTACTATAACAGGAACAAGTACGCGCTTTTCTAAACCAAGAGCGTGTTTTATAATCTCTCTTGACTGCACCTCTTTCTTGAAGTCAACAAAACACATGATGGTTTCGCTTTTTATATATGCATCAAGGCTGATAAGCTTATTTATAATTATATGGCTGTCTGACTTAATCTTGTCTTCGGGAATGTTAATACGTATGTTTAAAATGTCCTTGCGAAGCGCCTTCTTTTCTTCTACTGTCGTATTCATACCAATATGCTCCTTCCTTTCTGTATAATTTTCAGAAATAAACACCTTAAATATCCGCTCATCAAGCTTGTATAGAATTCCCTTAGATGCAAATACTATTTTCGACAAAGACAATATTGCCGAAATTATTAAAATTTAGGGGAGATTTAATATATGAAAGCTACCGGTATAGTA
>CAYQMY010000154.1:0-5511 GCA_964418735.1 uncultured Oscillospiraceae bacterium
TCGCCGTTATCCAGTTGGCACCGTCACCGTTAAGAACACGCAGTTCTATCTCATCCGTGCAATATACCGACGCGATGACGCCTTCCTTGCGCCCGATGAAATCCTTTACGTTATCAAAACCGGCGCAGGCTACTTTGTCAGCCAGCCTCCGGCGTTTTCCGTTTTGTTTGACGCCGCTGTAAGCTATGGCTGCTTTCATCTCCCTCGATGGTCCATAGCTCTTTCTGTCTCTGCCTTGAAGCTTCAACCATATCCCGTCCGCTTCCTCATACAGCAGCTTGCTTTCCAGTTTGCCGGCCCCTTTGTCATGTCGCGCCTGCGCTGCAAGCGTTTCTTCCCTCGCTCGAACGCGGCCTCCAGCCCCCTGTGTTATCGACCACGCCGTCTGGTGGCTTATCGTCTGACCTGTCAGCTCACTGACCTGACGTGCCGTTTCCCGATATGTACTTTCACACGCCGCAGTCGCCACCATTTCCGACAGCATCGGGCTTATCTGTCCTGGCGTGTCGATTCCTAACGCCTCGTCTAACAGATATATGTGCTCTTTCATACCCGCGTCGTCCTCGGCCACATATACCCGGCGGCTGAACTCCACTTCGCCCAGCATCGTCTTTAGAACCGTCCGACGTCTCCCTTTATCTCGGTACTGCTTCTTGTCGCGCGTCTCCGCCAAGGCTTCGTCAAGCTCCTCAAGGTGCTCCGCCATCGCCGCTCGCCCCGCAGCTAGCGCTGCTGCATAAATCTTTCTCTCTATCTCGCGGATATCGATCTTGTTTTCTCCGCTTTTCTCAGGTATACTCAGCCTGCATACGCCTCCTGTCTTGATGTGGTCGGCAAACTCATCTTAACAAGTTTCGTATGCAGGGGGAATAGTTTTCGCTATTCCTCCTCTATTTTTGCCAATGATTATTTTACACTAAGAAAGGGGAATATTTGTGGGTTTGAAATATGAAAAAAATATACCACCGCACTCGGGACACAGGCAGAGAATGAAGGAGCGCTTTGTAAAGCACGGTCTCGAGAACTTTGACGAGCATAATGTGCTCGAAATATTGCTCTTTTACGCAATTCCGCGCGGGGATATCAATCCTCTCGCGCATGAGCTTATGAACAGGTTCGGAAAGCTGTCCGATGTTTTTGACGCGCCTAAAGAGGAGCTTAAGAAGATAAACGGGATGGGCGACAACTCCGCAACCCTGATTAAGCTTATTCCTCAGATAAGCCGACGATATTTGATATCCCGCGCCATTTCGCAGGAGGATGTCTATCTCACCGATAGCAAAAAGGCGGGGCGCTTCATAATTCCGTATTTCTACGGAGCGCGCGAGGAGATCGTATACATGATTTGCCTTGACGCAAAATGCAAGGTGATTAACTGCCGGCTGATGTTTCGTGGCGAGGTCAATTCCGCCAACGTAAGCATGCGTAAAATCGTCGAAAACGCTCTTGCCTACAGCACCACCAGCGTAATTATGGCCCACAATCATCCGAGCGGCATAGCCCTGCCCTCAAAGGAGGACGAGAGAACGACGGAGCGGATAATAGACGCTCTGGGCGCTGTGGATATCGCGCTTTCCGATCACATAGTCGTCGCGGACGAGGACTTTGTGTCCATGGCGGACAACGGTTTTTTCCGCAGAAGATAGGGACTAAAAAAATATTAAATTGTAAAATATATATTAATATACTGCCAATCGCCTTTAAAATCAAAAATGATTAATATATAATCGAGCTAAACAGGGGGGAGAAGATGGGAGATTTTAAGCTCAAAGCGCCGTACGAGCCGACAGGAGACCAGCCTGCCGCTATAGACTCGCTTGTCTGCGGCATCGAAAATGGTCTTACTGAGCAGACACTGCTCGGAGTGACGGGTTCCGGCAAGACGTTTACGATGGCGAACGTCATAGCGAGGCTCAACCGTCCGACTCTCGTTCTGGCTCACAATAAAACGCTGGCAGCCCAGCTTTGCTCCGAATTTAAGGAGTTTTTTCCGGACAACGCCGTGGAATATTTTGTCTCATACTACGACTATTATCAGCCGGAGGCCTATATTGCCCACACGGACACATATATTGAAAAGGACGCGTCGATCAACGACGAGATAGAGCGGCTTCGCCACTCCGCGACCTCCTCACTATTTGAGCGGCGCGACGTCATTGTTGTTTCCTCCGTATCCTGCATTTACGGCCTCGGAGACCCTATCGATTATTCAAACATGGTCATATCTCTGCGTCAGGGCATGACAAAAACACGCGACGATATGCTCAAAAAGCTTGTAGAGATACGGTATGAAAGAAACGACCTTGCCTTTGACCGCAATATGTTCAGAGTTCGCGGCGACACGGTGGAGGTATTTCCCGTATATGCAAGAGATTATGCCATACGAGTAGAGTTTTTCGGAGACGAGGTAGACAGGATAAGCGAAATAAATGTTGTGACGGGGGCGCCCGTCCGACAGCTTTCGCATGTCGCGATTTATCCCGCCTCGCACTATGTCACAACCAAGGAAAAGATGGACAAGGCCACGAGCGAAATCTATTCCGAGATGGAGCAAAGGGTGAAGTTCTTCGAGGAAAACAACATGCTCGTAGAGGCGCAGAGGCTTCGCCAGCGTACGATGTACGACATCGAGATGATGCGCGAGCTGGGCTTTTGCAGCGGCATAGAAAACTATTCGAGAATAATAAGCGGACGCACGGAGGGCTCGGCCCCTATGACCCTGCTCGATTACTTCCCGAAGGATTATATGGTGTTCATAGACGAGTCGCATGTCACAGTTCCGCAGATTCGCGCTATGTATGCCGGCGACCGCGCAAGGAAGGAGAGCCTTGTAAAGTTCGGATTCCGCCTGCCGAGCGCCTTTGACAACAGGCCGCTTAACTTCGAGGAATTCAATGAGCGTGTAAAGCAGATTTTATACGTCAGCGCGACTCCCGCGCCCTATGAGCGCGAGCGCTCGGGTCAGATAGTCGAGCAGATTATCCGTCCGACCGGACTTCTCGACCCCGAGGTTATTATTCGTCCTGTCGAAGGTCAGATAGACGACCTCATCGGAGAAATCAACGAACGCACCGAAAAGAAGGAGCGCACGCTCGTAACGACTCTCACAAAGCGCATGGCGGAGGATTTGACCGCCTATCTGCAAAAGCTGGGTATAAAAGTCCGTTATCTGCACCATGATATTACGACCATCGAGCGCATGGAGATAATACGTGATCTGCGCCTCGGCGAATTTGATGTGCTGGTCGGAATCAACCTCCTACGCGAGGGCCTCGACCTTCCAGAGGTCAGCCTCGTCACTATACTAGATGCCGATAAGGAGGGCTTCCTTCGAAGCGAAACCTCCCTTATTCAGACAATAGGCAGAGCCGCGAGAAATGCGGGCGGACAAGTCATCATGTACGCCGATAGAATTACTAACTCGATGGAGCGCGCGATAGGAGAAACAAAGCGCCGCCGCAAAATTCAGATGGATTACAATGAGGCTAACGGCATCGTGCCGAAGACGATAATCAAGGACATTCGCGAACTGCTTGAAATATCCAAGCCCGATTCGGATTCGAAGCGCCAAGGCGTCAAGATGACGAGGAAGGAAGTGGATGCGGAGATAGCAAGGCTTGAAAAAGAGATGCTCAAGGCGTCAAAAATGCTCGAATTCGAGTATGCCGCACTGCTGCGCGATCAGATAATCAAGCTCCGCGCTGAGAAGTAGTATGAAGGTGACACCGCACGCTTTACCAGAGGAGGCCTGACAATGCGCCAAAAAATGCTGCTTATCGCAAACCCGATTGCGGGAATGAAAAAGATTAAGCGAACTCTCCCGCGTATAAAAAAATACTTTGACATAAGCGGCTACGATGTTGAAGTTTTCGAAACCTCCGCGAGGGGGGACGGGGCTGCTGCCGCCGAGAAGTATTCCGGTGATTTTGACGTCATCGTCTGCGCGGGCGGGGACGGTACCTTGAACGAAACAATTTCCGGAGTGCTCAATTCCGGGATAAAAACCCCCATCGGCTATTTACCGGCGGGCACCACCAACGATTTTGCGGCCGGGCTCGGGCTTCCGATGCTGATTATGAAGGCGGCGGAGAACATAGTAAAGGGCACGCCCCGCGAGCTCGATATCGGAAAGATAAACGAAAGGTACTTTTCCTACGTTGCGTCCTTTGGAGCATTTACAGAAGCATCCTATAACGTGTCCCAATCGCTTAAAAACGCTCTGGGACACCTCGCGTATATACTCGAGGGTTTCAAGGACATCCCGAATATAAGGCCGCGCCATATGAGAATAGAAGTGGACGGTTGCGTTTATGAGGATGATTATTTATTCGGCGCCGTCAGCAATTCGACCTCCCTCGGCGGTATCCTGAAGCTAAATGCGGGTCTAGTAGACTTCAGTGACGGTCTTTTTGAGGTCATGCTGATAAAAAACCCGAATAGCGCCGTGGAGCTTTCCAAAATCGTTCTTTCTCTCCAGTCAAAAAGGTATGACGAGGAGGTTATAACCTTCCTTCAGACCTCTGACGTGACAATCATTTCGGACGAGGGTACACCCTGGTCACTTGACGGAGAGTATTACGAGGGCTGCGACAAGATAAGCATAAGCAATATTCATCAGGCAATCAGGTTTGTAACGCAATAATTAATAGCTGCTTTAACCGCTTTAAATGGACAAATGGCGAGGGGGAGAGCTTTTGAGGCTTAATAATAAGAATTACAGACACGCTTGGCTGGCTCTATTTTTCGTGGTATACATTCTTTGGTATATTCTCGTCGAAAATGTGGTTGACGGAAACTATACCTCAATACAAATATTCATAGATAAATACATACCCTTCTGTGAATACTTCGTTATTCCCTATGTGCTGTGGTACCCCTATATGGCGGCTGTCGGGCTGTTTCTACTGTTTCGCGAGGAATATGACTTTTGCAGGTACATGTGGACGATGATTATCGGGCTTTCCTTTTGCCTGACATTATACCTTGTTTTCCCGAACGGACAGGATCTGCGTCCGGAGTCCTTTGAGCGCAGCAATTTCTTTACCTGGCTGGTCGGAAGCTTATACGCTGCGGATTCCAATACCAACGTGTTTCCGAGTATGCATGTGTACGGAACTATCGCGCCCCTAGCCGCGATTTTGAAAACCAGAGTGCTTGAAGGGAAGAGGTTAGTAAAAATATCCGCCTTTGTGTTGGGCGTTTTAATCTGCTTGTCAACCGTGTTTATAAAGCAGCATTCCGCTCTCGACCTTATTAGCGGTGCGGCGCTTTATCTGCCAATCTATTTTCTTGTTTACCATTGGGGCAAAAACTGGAAGCTTTGGACCTGGCCCGCGAATCCTTATAGAAGCAAGCAAAGGTCAAAGCAGCCGCAGCGGCAAAAAGGCGTTCGGTATAATCAAGGCCGCAACAATCTATAAATAAATCCGCGCTTACTTTTTTGTAAGCGCGGATTAGAGCTTGTCGAAAAAGTGTTTTCGACAAGCTTCTAGGGGGAATCCAATTCCCCCT
>CAYQMY010000155.1:0-4543 GCA_964418735.1 uncultured Oscillospiraceae bacterium
TACGAATATGTTCCGCTCGCGCTCTCTAAAAAGGACAACTCTATTGCGACGCAGTATACAATGACTACGCTTGAGGAACTCGGCCTTCTAAAAATGGACTTTCTGGGGCTTCGAAACCTCACCGTCATCGACATGGCGGAGCGCGAAATCAGGAAGTCCAAGCCCGATTTTTCGGTAAAAAGCGTTCCCGAGGATGACGCGGAGGTCTACGAAATGCTCTCGGCGGGCAGGACGCTCGGCGTGTTTCAGATGGAAAGCGCGGGCATTACAGCCGTCTGCACCGGCATGAAGCCGCGCAGCATTGAGGACATTACGGCGATAATCGCGCTTTACCGCCCCGGCCCCATGGACTCCATACCGAGATTTATCGAATCGAAGCACAACTCGGAGAAGATTTTTTACAAGCACCCGATGCTCCGCGAAATACTTGAAGTCACCTACGGCTGCATAGTGTATCAGGAGCAGGTTATAGAGATTTTCAGGCGTCTCGGCGGCTTCTCGCTCGGACAGGCCGACATGATACGCAGAGCCATGTCTAAGAAGAAGCACGCCGAAATAGAAAAGGAGCGCAAGGCCTTCGTTTTCGGCGACCCCGAGCGCAATATACCCGGCGCGGTAGCTAACGGAGTGCCCGAAAAGGTCGCGGGCAGCATTTACGACGAGATACTTGACTTCGCAAACTACGCATTTAACAAGGCGCACGCCGTGGCCTACGCGGTAGTTTGCTACCAGACCGCGTATCTCAAGTGCCACTATCCGCGTGAGTATATGGCGGCGCTTATGAGCTCGGTGCTCGACGATTCGGTCAAGGTCGCGGAGTACACTGCCGAGTGCCGGGAAAGCGGAATAGAGCTTTTGCCGCCGGACGTAAACGAGTCTGATGCCAATTTCACGGTCAGCGGAAACTCGATACGCTACGGTCTTGTGGCGGTTAAAAACATCGGCAGCGGCTTTATAAGAGCCGTTATGGAGGAGCGCGTTAAGGGCGGCTACTTCAAAACATTCGACGAGTTCTGCGAGAGAATGTACGGAACGGAAATCAACAAGAGATCGCTTGAAAGTCTTATTAAGGCAGGAGCCTTTGACAGCATGGGCTATAGAAGGAGCCAGCTTCTGCGAGTCGCGGGAGGGCTTATCGACAATATCGCCGGCGCTCGCCGCCGGAACATGGAAGGGCAGATAGACCTCTTCGGGAATACAAGCGTAGCTGAAACTCCGGCGCTGGAGCTGCCCGACATTCCTGAATTCTCGTCCTACGAGCTTATGAGCATGGAAAAGGAAGTCACGGGGCTTTACCTTTCGGGACATCCAATGGACGATTACGTGGACGCCGCCAGAATAGCTGGCGCGGTAGCGATAGGCAGGATAATGGAGGATTTTTCGAAGGAAGAGGGCAACACGGTTTTCAGGGACGATCAGGTTGTCACAATCTCCGGCATAATCCAGACCTACAAGACCAAAACGACAAAAAACAACACTCTTATGGCCTATATAGGGCTTGAGGACAGCACGGGCTCTATGGAGCTTCTAGTGTTTCAGCGTGTGCTGAACGAGTGCGGCGGTTACATCAAAACCAATTCGCCTGTGCTTGTGACAGGCAGAATTTCAGCCCGTGATGACAAGGCACCGCAGCTTCTTTGCGACAACATAAGGCCGCTGACAGCAGGGGAAGCAGTTCCAAAGTCTGAGAAAATTCAGACGAGCAAGCTATATCTGAAGCTTAAAGACGAAGAATGCCGGGAATTTAATAAAACCAAGTGTGTTTTAAACATGTTCCCGGGCAAAACACCTGTGGTACTCTACATTGAAGATACCAAAAAGAAGGTGGGCACGCAGTGCCTCCTTCAGGATAATCTTTTAGATGAGCTCAAAGCTATACTAGGCAATGAAAATGTAGTGATTAAATAGAGAAAAGCGGAGGGCATCAGCCCTCCGCTTCAGACTGTCAAAAAACTCCCTCGCAAGGAAATAGAAATCTATTTTTTCGGGAATTCACTTCTCGAAAAAATTCCTCAGCCCGCGCAAATCGTGCGCGACCGGGGGTATCGCGGCGTAAGCCGCGCATCTAGGGGGTATGGATACCCCCTAGATGCTTGTCGAAAACACTTTTTCGACAAGCTCAAGCGGAGGGCATCAGCCCTCCGCTTCTGTATTTTCCGCTTTCTTTTCGTATCTAAGCAAATGCCTTCCGTAGGAGATTTGAGCTAGCATAAGTGTTATAATAATCTCATAATTCAAATTATTTTGAGCTAAGTTGAAAATAATATCAGGCGATGTTTTGTATAAAGAATAATATGTAAAAAAGTATAAAACAAACCCTATTATTTGGGGTACAAGCCTAAAAATTCCGGCGATAACAAGAAGAGCACCTACCGAATGACTGATGGTATTATCCTTTAAAGCTTCAAGATTATATTTAAGCCGCTTTGTAAAAATAAGGTATAAAATCAGGGGAATACAGATGTTTACGGCAATCTGAATCAAATTATAAACAATATTGGTTTTTCCAAACATCCTGAAAAACAATATTATTAATGAAGCAATGCCGGTAATAAACGTATAGAGCAGGGGAATGCCCATAATTCTTTTGGTTTCTTCACTGTCCATTTTATTTCGGCTGCGCTTCATAAGCAGATACACGCCGAATAGAAGCAACACAATAATCAGCAGCATGTTGAGTGACTCTAAAGCAGTGGCGGTAATAACAAATTCATCATTCATCCTTTTAAGTGAGCGCAGGCTGCTTATCAGCGGCAGAGTTGTAATAGGAAAATTCAGCAGGGCGGTTGTTATGGCTAAAATACCGACAGTTTTTCTTACAATATGATTCTTAAATATCCGCTTAAGACCTTGCCCCTGCTTTATGTTTAATATGTAAAAGATTATGGTCAGGCAGAGCGGCAAAACAATAAATAATAACGTAAAGAGAAGTATGTCGTTTTCTTTGATACTATTCCTATATACTATTAAGCTCGGAAATAGCATCAGCACAGCTAATAACCCTGTCATGACCGTAAAAACCAGCGCTAAACCCAGTACGGTTTTTTTCTCACTCAAAATATCCGCCCCCTTAGCTCATTGTATAAACATTACCACAAATAGGATTATAAGTAAATAATATATTATATAATTGTCTATAAAAAATGCTGCGTAATATTGAACTGTGCACCCCCAAAGTTAGTCGTTAGACATAGTTATTACTTTTCTGCTCGTGCAGAAAAGTAACCAAAAGACACGCATAAGGGAGAGAGGGATTTCGGATTTCCCTCTCTCCCTTATGTATCCCTCACACCTTTAAAGACGACCAAAAGGGGCTTCGGCCCCCTTTGGAATCCCCTGTGGGGTTTGGACAATGGATGCGGGGGACGGCAAGACGACTGCGCCCGCCGTAATCCGTCTCTGCGTCCCACCGTCCAAGCCGGGGGGAAATCCAAGAGGGGGAACCGAAGTTCCCCTTCTTGTGGCGTTTTAAGGTGGGGGAGATACATAAGAGGGGGAGGGAAATTCGAAATCCCTCCCCCTCTTATGCGTTCTTTGGTTACTTTCTCACGTGAGAAAGTAACGCCTAACGTCTAAACGTCTAAACAAAACGTATAAATCAATCGTCCAAACGCCTCTCGGAAAAGCCCTCGGCCTTGTCCTTCTCAAGCTCCGCCATTATCTCCGCAAGCAGCTTTTTTTCCTGCTTCGTCGTAAACTCAAGCTTCTCGTACATGTCTGGTCTTCTCTGCATCGTCCGTATTATCGACTGCTTTTTGCGCCACTTTGCTATGTTCGCGTGGTGTCCTGAAAGCAAAATTTCGGGTACGCGCCTGCCGTTCCAGACCTCGGGGCGAGAATACTGCGGGTGCTCCAGAAGCCCGTCCCAATGGCTCTCCTCCTTGAAGCACTCCTCGTCCGGTAAAACGCCCGGAACAAGCCTGCATACCGCGTCGGCAACAGCCATGGCGGGAATTTCTCCGCCTGTGAGCACGAAGTCGCCAATGGATATTTCCTCGTCAACGCACTCCTCAATAAAGCGCTCGTCAATTCCCTCGTAATGACCGCAAACGAGAATGAGCCTAGTATAGTCGTTTTTCAGTCTTTTCGCATCGCTCTGCTTAAAAATCCTGCCCTGCGGCGACATATATATGGTATGGACGCGCTCCCCGGCATCGTTGCAGATATGCTCCCAGCAGGCGTGCAGAGGCTGAGCCTGCATGACGCAGCCGCGCCCTCCGCCGTAGGGGTAATCGTCCACCTGATTTTGCTTGTTTGTAGTGTAATCGCGGATTTGATGGCACTCTATCCGAATGATTCCGCGATCCTGCGCGCGGCCTAAGATGCTCTCGCAGAGCATGTCTCCGACTGTGTCAGGGAAGAGGGTCATAATATCAATGCGCAAGCGCTCACATCCCCTCGATAAGCCTGACGTAAATCCTGCCGTTTTCGATATCGACCTTCTTGATAAACTCGGGAACGGCGGGGATAAGGCGCTCAAGCTCACCCGAAACCACGAAAATATTCGAGGCGGGATACTCGAGCACGTCCTTTAATACTCCAA
>CAYQMY010000155.1:4553-5502 GCA_964418735.1 uncultured Oscillospiraceae bacterium
CCGCTTTCCTCGTCAAAGACAGGGAGGCCAATCGCGTCCGCGATAAAGTATTCGCCCTCTTCAAGCTTAACTTCCTCGCGCTCGATGCAGACTATTGAATTTTTAAGCGCAATAGCTGTGCCGACCGCCGAAACGCCCTCAAGCTGCGCGATAACGCAGTTTTTGTGGACGTAAGAGGAAAGCACCTTAATCGGCGTTTCATTTATAAAAAGGCGGTCAAAGCCGCAGAGAAACTCCGGACTATCGCACCAGGGCTGAATCTTTACCTCGCCCCTGATGCCGTGGGTATTGACGATTTTTCCGGCCTCTAAAAATCTTTTCTTTTCCATACAGTTTACCTCAATATAAGGAATCGCTGATTAATCCGCTCATCCATAGGGCGCGATTTAATCAGCGGTTCTATAGAAATTTGTGCCCCAAATTAGTTCGGGGCACACTGATCCGTCAATCAACGATCTCGACGGAGACCCTTTTGCCGCTGCGCACCGCAACGGATTTGATAAGCGTACGGATTTCCTTTGCAATTCTGCCTTGGCGACCTATAACCTTGCCCATATCGCCTTCGGCGACACGAAGTTCCAAAACAGTCTCGGTTTCACCCTCGATTTCGGTAACTGTGACCTCTTCGGGGTGTTCCACAAGGTTTTGCGCAATGTAAAGTAAAAGGTCTTTCATTGATCTTCTCCTTAGAGCACGCCGGCTTTTTTGAGCAGGGCTTTTACGGTATCGGTAGGCTGAGCGCCGGACTTGATCCACTCAAGAGCGCGTTCGTTATCGACCTTTATTTCGGACGGGTTTGTGAGAGGATTATATGTGCCTATCTCCTCGATAAATCTTCCGTCACGGGGAAAACGAGAATCGGCGACAACAATTCTATAGAAAGGAGTCTTCTTAGCGCCCATTCTGCGAAGTCTGATTTTTACCATGAAATTCACCTCCAGATGTATAA
>CAYQMY010000156.1:0-5476 GCA_964418735.1 uncultured Oscillospiraceae bacterium
AGGGAGCGACTATGGTTAAATACATAATCAAGAGGCTTCTGCAGACCATTGTGATTCTGCTTATTATCTCCGTAATCGCGTTTTCCATTATTCACGTCATACCGGGCGATCCCGTATACGCGATGCTGGGCCCCGAGATTTCACCGGAATATCACAATCAGGTATATTCTGCCATGGGTCTCGACAAGCCGCTGGTGCTGCAGTATTTCTTTTGGCTTTCTAATATCCTTAAGGGCGAGCTGGGTTACTCCTACTATTTCCGCCAGAGCGTGGCGGAGGTGGTGGCGCATCGCCTGCCGACAACACTGTACCTCGGTATCGTATCCGCTGTATTCAGCGTGTTTTTAGGAATTCTCTTCGGTATCATCACCGCCGTTAAGCGCGGCACGAAAACCGATTCGGTAATAACTGTACTTGCCAATATAGGCATAGCCATGCCTGTCTTTTGGCTGGCAGTACTTCTTATTCTAATATTTGGACTAAACCTTAAATGGCTTCCCGTATACGGCTTCACGCTGCCTTGGGATGACTTTGCAATGAGCATAAAACAGTCAATTCTGCCGGTAATTTGTATGAGCGTAGGCGGCATTGCAATTTATACGAGGCAGACACGTTCAAGCATGCTTGAAGTTATTCGTCAGGACTATATACGCACAGCAAGATCAAAGGGACTTAAGGAGTCCACAATCATTTCGCGTCATGCCGTTAAAAACGCACTTATCCCCATACTTACCCTTGTCGGGATTACGCTTCGAAACAGCTTCGGTGGCTCCGCCATCATCGAAACAATCTTTAACATTACAGGTCTCGGACAGGTAATGGTGCTTTCTCTTAACAACCGTGACTATACTACCCTGCAGACCAGCCTCCTGCTTCTGTCTGCGGTAACTTGTATATGCAACCTTCTCGTGGATATCGCTTACGCCTATGCGGATCCGCGTATCAGACTGAAATAGGAGGGACGATAATGAGTGACAAGACAAGACACTTTTTCCGCACGCTGTTCGGACGAAAGCTCGTTATTGCATCAGCTGTGATAATCCTCTTTTTCATTCTTTGCGCGGTAGCCTCTCCCCTACTCGCGACTCACGAACCCAACAAGATAAATTTGAGCGAGTTTCTCGAGGGTGCTTCAAAGCAGCACTGGCTCGGAACCGATCAGCACGGACGCGATGTATACAGCCGCATAGTTTACGGAAGTCGAATGGCCTTCATAATAGGCATACTCTCTGTTATCATCTCCGGAATAATCGGCTCGCTGATAGGACTTATATCCGGATACTTCGGCGGCTGGGTAGACGATGTTCTTATGCGTATCATTGAAGCGATGATGGCGATTCCGACACTCATTCTGGCACTTGCCCTTGTCGCTATGCTCGGACAGAGCATGACGATGCTTACAGTCGTTCTCGGTATTTCAAACATTCCGCCCTTTGCGCGGATGATGCGCGGACAGGTTTTGACCGTCAGGGATTTAGACTTCGTCTCCGCGAGCCGTATAAGAGGAAACACAAACATAGTAACGATGGTTAAGCATATTTTGCCGAACTGCCTCTCACCAATGATAGTAATCATGACTCAGAGCATCGGCGGCACTATTCTTTCCGAAGCGGCGCTGAGCTTTCTCGGCGCGGGCATAACTCCGCCGACGGCCTCCTGGGGCTCGATGGTTAACGACGGCTACCGCTATCTGGAGTCAAACTCCCTGTTTGCTCTGGCTCCCGGCGTCGCGATAATATTGCTGGTTCTGGCCTTCAATATCTTTGGCGACGGACTGCGCGACGCTCTTGACCCGCGTCTGCGGGACGCGTTATAACGCGGGAGAGGAGTTTATATTATGTCTGAACATCTATTAGAAGTTAAAAACCTGCAAACGGTTTTCCGTCTGCACAACGGCCTTCTCCGAGCGGTGGACGACGCTTCCTTTCACGTTGACGAGGGCGAAATAATCGGAGTCGTCGGCGAATCCGGCAGCGGAAAGTCCGTAACCATGAAGAGCATTATTAAGCTCATCGATATGCCCCCCGGAGACATAGTCGGCGGAGAGGCTATATTTGAGGGGAAGGATATACTTTCCTACGACCTTAAAAGCAACGAAATCCGCAAAGTTCGCGGAGGCGGCATTTCAATGATATTTCAGGAGCCAATGACCTCGCTAAATCCGGTTTTGACCGTCGGTCAGCAGATCGAGGAAAGCATTATTCTTCATCTTGGCTACTCAAAGTCTGAGGCTCGTAAAAGGGCAATCGAGCTGCTCGGCCTTGTTGGCATCCCCGACGGCGAAAGCCGCATAAACTATTACCCGACGCAGTTTTCGGGCGGAATGCGCCAGAGAATCATGATCGCCATGGCAATGTCGAGTAATCCCAAGATTCTTATTGCCGATGAGGCCACAACCGCGCTTGACGTCACAACGCAGGAGCAGATTCTGGAGCTTTTGCGCGACATCGTAAGACGCACAAAAACTGCGCTTATCATCATAACTCACAACCTCAGCATAGTTGCGAGATACGCAGAGCGCATATATGTTATGTACGCCGGCAATATCGTTGAAAGAGGAACAAGCGAGGAAATATTCTGCCGCACAAGCCACCCCTACACCATGGGGCTTTTAAAGGCAATTCCGCGACTTGACAGCGACAAAAGCCGCCGCCTGGTTGCGATTGACGGCCTGCCGCCGAACCCCATAAACAAACCCGACCGCTGCCCCTTCTGCGAACGCTGCCCCTACTCCACCTATAAATGCACTGCGGAAAAAATGCCCCAGTACATAGACTACTCCCCCACTCACGCAGCAGCCTGCCATTATAGACCCGAGGAGCTGACCGAAAGCAGCTCTTCCGAAGCCGAAAGGGTTGCCGAAAAGACAATTTCTGCAGAGCCAATTTTAGAGCTTAAAAATGTCAGAAAGTACTTCCCTGTCTACAAAGGCGTTGTCCGCAAAAAAATTGCCGACGTAAAGGCTCTAGACGATGTAAGCTTTACGATTTACAAGGGCGAAACGCTTGGTCTCGTCGGTGAATCCGGCTGCGGAAAAACTACGCTGGCAAAAACCATCCTGCGTCTTTACGACGTCACGGACGGAGAAATCATCTTCAACGGCAGAGATATCTCTAAGCTTCCAGAGCGCAAGCTTAAGGACGTTCGCCGTGAGGTGCAGTTTATTTTTCAGGACCCCTTCGGCTCTCTCGACCCGCGCCAGAGCGCCGGAAGCATTGTCGGAGAAGCGATAAAGGCGCACGGACTCGCGAAAACGAAGGCAGAATTCAACCGCAAGGTTGACGAGCTATTTACGGCAGTCGGGCTTGACCCCGCGCTGAAGGACAGAGTTCCGCATGAGTTTTCGGGCGGTCAGCGCCAGAGGCTCAGTATCGCGAGTGCGCTTTCTTCGGAGCCGAGCTTCGTTATCTGCGACGAGCCGATTTCTGCGCTTGACGTGTCGATTCAGGCTCAGATTATAAATTTGCTTATCGACCTTCAGGCGAAGCGCGGCCTTACCTATCTCTTCATCGCGCACGATTTGTCAGTGGTGCGGCACATAAGCGACAGAATTATAGTAATGTATCTCGGCAGGGTGGTTGAAATTTCTCCCTGGAACGAGCTATATGAAAAGCCGCTTCACCCCTATACAAAAGCCCTGCTTTCAGCAATTCCCATCCCCGACCCGGTTGTGGAAAAGCAGCGCATCCGCACCCGCATCGAAGGCGAGGTTCCGAGCCTTATAAACCGCCCGAGCGGCTGCGTTTTCCACCCCCGCTGCCCCCATGCCACTGAGCGCTGCAGATCGGAAGTTCCGCCCCTTAAGGATTACGGCAACGGACATCAGGCCGCCTGCTTCAATATAGATAAATAAAAATGGAGGAATTAGGCCTATGCCTGTTCAGAAGCTTAAGAACATACAGCTGGAGTACGAGGAGTACGGCTCCGGTGACAGATATCTGCTCTGCTCTCAGCAGAACCATTCGTCGATAGTTAACTACACTATCGATCTCGCAGAAAAAGCGGGCTTTCATGTATACAATATTATTATCAGAGGCTACAGCCAGTCTACGCATATAACAGAGGATCTAGGCGACACATGGTATGACGTATGGGCGCAGGACACCCTCGATTTTGCCGACTCCCTGGGCATAGACAAGTTCTTCTATACCGGAGTTTCGCACGGCGCGGGAATCGGCTGGCACCTTTGCATGATGCAGCCCGAACGCCTGCGAGGATTTTTCGGAGTTGTAGCCGGCCCCCACAGCAAGGACGGAGCCGATACCGGCGAAGCCCGTATGCGCACAATACTCGCCGCAGAGACAAAGGATTCCTGGGATGCCTTCTGCGATGAGATGGAGAAAAGGCTGACGCCGGTCCGTACGAGCGGTATGACCGACGCGCAGTGGGAGCTTGAGCAAAAGCTCGCCGCTGAGCAGTTAGGCTACTGGCGCGCCATGTCCCTTGAAGAGGGACGGCTTAATGTGAGAAAGCCCTTCCCCAAGCAGAAAACCGAGGAAGAGCTTATCGAGGTTTTGAGCAAGGTCACCGTACCCACACTTCTACTCGGCGGAATGCACGACGATATAAGCCTTCCGAAAAATCTGCTTCGTTCCTGCGCCGCTGTTAAGAATTCCAAGCTCGTTATCTATGAAAACGCAACGCACGGTCTGGACAAGGAGCACAAGGACGAAATCGTATCAGATATAGTAGAGTTCTGCCGTTTAAGAAAACTAATATAAATTCTAGGGGGCATCCATGCCCCCTAGATACACGGCTTACGCCGTGATACCCCCGGTCGCGCACGATTTGCGCGGGCTGTGGTATTTTTTCGACAAGTGAATTCCCGGAAAAATAGATTTTAATTGCCCTGCGAGGGGCTTACTGACAAGCTGAGAGGCACGTTGAATTGCTCAACGCGCCTCTTTTTTATTTTTTATCAATGATTTTGATATTACATCTTAACGTTTTTAATAATAATATTAATATTATTAATTTTATTATTGACATTTTGAATTTATGTTGTATAATGATGCCATAATCAAACTGAATACAAAGGAGCACTGCTTATGCTATACTCACCGCCTTCAAAGTGCGCAGTCTGCGGAAGCGAGCTTAATATTACGAGACTGAGCTGCCCGAACTGCAAGTCGGAGCTTTCCGGCGCCTTTTCCCCCTGCAAATATTGTATGCTCAGCGAAAAGCAAAAATCCTTCCTTGACGTCTTTCTCCAGTGCCGCGGCAACATAAAAGAGGTGGAGCGCAGCCTTTCAATTTCCTACCCCACAGTCAAAGGACTTCTTGACGAGCTTCTTTCCACCCTCTTCCCCAACACCGAAACAGTCGACAAGACCTCGATTAGCACTGCCGAGATACTCGACATGCTTGAGAAAAAGGAAATAGACGCGGAGGAAGCCGCACGCCTGCTTGCTAATAATAAGTAAATGAAAGACTAACTATTAAATGTCAAGCATGTAAATGAGGATAAACGCCAGAA
>CAYQMY010000157.1:0-5418 GCA_964418735.1 uncultured Oscillospiraceae bacterium
TATTGTGTGCATAAAAAAGGGTGTTGTGCGTGAATACGATTCCTGCACAAAGTTTTCATACGACCCGTTTAAGCGGCGCCCGCCCGAACCGATAATGCTGAATCTCAAGGGTCTTTCAGAGGAAGATTTTAAATTTTAACGTAAAAAGTATCACTGAGACATGGCATCCGCCTTGCTTCGGTGATACTTTGTTTTCAGCTGAATTTGCTTGCATTGTGTCTGATAAGGCACATTTTTCGTTAAAAGCAGGTATATTTGGCGTAAAATGATCTTATATTAACGCCATTGCGCAATCACATATTGCATTTATGACAAAATGTATTATAATAATATGTTAGAAACATATATAGTGTTTCAATATTTCAAAATGGAGTGAATTAATTAATGCTGCCCGACGACAGTATACCCCGATGTATTCTACTTATAGTTCTTTTGCTTTTCAGCGCATTTTTCTCAGCCACGGAAACGGCCCTCTCCTACGCCAACAGAATCAGAATAAGGCGCAAGGCGGAGGAGGGCAACAAGGGCGCCGCCCGAGTTGTCCATATCATCGACAATTTCGATAAAGCACTTACCACACTTCTTATTGGAAATAACATTTGCAATACTTTTGCTTCGGTTGTCGCAACAAGTCTTGCCATTTCCATCTGGGGGGCTACTCTCGGTACGATTGTTGTAACGATTGCCCTTACAATTTTTGTTTTCTTTTTTTCAGAGACCATCCCGAAAAATATTGGTAAAACCAACAGTGATGCAATAGTTATTTACTTATCATTGCCTGTACTGCTGCTCATTTATATACTTACTCCGGTGTCGGTGCTGTTTATGGGCATCGGAAATTTTGTAAAAAAACATATTCTCAAAAAGGACGATTCCCCCTCCTTTACAGAGGACGAGTTCCAGACGATAATTGACAACATCGAGGAGGAGGGCCTGATTGAGCACGACGAAAGCGAGCTTATCAAGTCCGCCATTGTCTTCTCTGATATAAATGCCGAGCAAATCATGGTGCCCGTATCCGACATGGTGGCTGTAGAGCTAAACGAGAACGTCAAAAGCGTCAAAGAAAAGCTGCTGCTCGAAAAATACTCGCGCATTCCCGTTTATTCCGGAACACCGGAGCATATTGTGGGGATTTTGCACTCAAAGGATTTCCTGCAGCAAATGCTCAGCGGAAAAACAGTAAGGCTTAGATCAGCGATTACGGCTCCTTACTTTATTCACCCGGATATGAAGCTTGACGCTCTGTTTGAGGGACTCGGAAGAAGCAGAACGCATATCGCAATCGTTGCCGACGAGGGCCGCAGGGCTCTCGGCTTCGTCACGATGGAGGATATTCTCGAGGTGCTTTTCGGAGATATCTACGATGAGGACGAAGCCGCCCCCACTGAGGAAGCTTCTTTAAAGGAGGCTCCGTCATGTTAGGCGCAAACTGGTATCTATATGTTCTGATGGTAGTCTTTATCGCGTTTTCCGCCTTCTTTTCAGGCGCTGAAATCGCATACGCCTCCGCTAACAAGCTTCGAATAAAAAACGCCGCAAGTAACGGCGACATCCGTGCCAAAATCGCAGAATATATCGACGATCGTTTCCCCCGCTTTCTTGCCACCATTCTTATCGGAAACACCCTTGTAAACATCGCCTTTTCTTCGGTTGCGACAATAATCGCTGAGGAGATGTTCCCGAATTACGCAAGTCTTGTCGCCGGTGTCGGCGCCACCGTATTGATTCTAATTTTCGGCGAGATTCTGCCGAAGATAATAGGAATAAACAAGGCAAACAGCTTTGTCTACGGCACTGCCCGTCCGATTCGCGTCATGATGACACTGTTCCTGCCCTTGACGGCGGCTGTCAACGCTTTTGTAAAGCTTCTTTCTCCGCTCTGGACACCCAAAGGAACCGAGCCCTCCCTCACGGACGACGAGCTGGTTGATATACTTGACACCATCGAGGACGAGGGCGTTTTCACCGAGCGCGAGGGCGAGCTGATTCGCTCCGCAATCGAGTTTTCAGACGTTACAGCGAGGGAAATTCTGATTCCCAGGGTTGACGTCGCGGCCTTCGATATCAACGACAACATTGCTGAGCTATTAAAAGACACAGACCTTTTGAGCTATTCACGCATTCCCGTATATGACGACAGCATCGACTCCATCATCGGCATTTTGTCCACCAAAAAGCTTATAAAGGCTGCGATATCGGGAGCGGTAATAAATATAAACGAAATGCTCTCCCCCGCTTTGTTTGTCCACAAGACGAGAAACATTTCCTCCATCCTTAAAGAGCTGCGCCAAAAGCAGCTGCATATGGCGGTCGTGGTCGACGAATTCGGCGGAACCATGGGCATCCTCACAATTGAGGACATCATGGAGGAAATTGTCGGCGAAATCTATGACGAGAGCGACGACATAGAGCATGACTTAATCAGCACCTCGGAAGACAGCTATGAGGTCGACGGGGGTCTTAATATACACGATATGTTCGACATGATAGACTTTGAGCCCCGAAACTTCAGCAGCGAATACACCACCGTTGGAGGCTGGGCGGCTGAAATGCTCGACTGTATCCCCTCCGCCGGAGACACCTTCAATTACGAAAACCTGACGGTTACGGTTCTCCTGGCTGAGGCAAACCGCGTCGAAAAGCTGCGTGTCGAAATAAACCGCGAGGACAGCGACGATATCGACTAACGCCAAAATATATAACTTTTCAGCGAAACAACAGTGTAAGCCCCACCTTTTTTGGCGGGGCTTCTGCTTGCTTCTTGCAATATTTCCATAATTATTTACGTTTTTACAAACAAATTTGTCTAAATCTATGCCTGCTTCAGGTTGATAAAAGCGTCCGATTATGATAGTATTTATAAATATTACAAAAAGTTAGGGGGGCATAGGATTGCCCGACATCAAAAGATTTACCATAATTTGCGGACACTACGGCTGCGGCAAAACCAATCTCTCTTTGAACCTCGCCATAGACTCCGCGAAGGAAGGAAAGTCCGTTACTCTTGTTGACATGGACATCGTCAACCCCTATTTTCGCTCCTCTGAGTATATTCCTCTTCTGAAGGAGCACGGCATTTCTATCATTTCCCCATCCTTTGCGAATACGACTCTGGACACCCCCTCCTTGAGCGCCGAGATAAACCGTGTTTTCGAAACCGACGGAACTGTAATCATCGACGCCGGCGGTGACGACGCCGGAGCGACCGCTCTTGGAAGCTTTGCTTCAAAGATAAGCAAAATCGACTATGACATGCTTTATGTCATAAATCACTACCGCCCCCTGGCTTCTGAAGCCGCAACGGCTTCGGGAATACTCAGGGAAATCGAGACTGTATCAAGGCTAAAAGCCACAGGTGTTGTCAACAACTCACACCTTAAGGAATTCACAAACACGGAGACCATTTTGGATTCCCTGCCTTTTGCCGAGGAAACCGCGGCGGCTTTGAATCTTCCGCTGAGGTTTACGACCGCACCGAGGAATATTGCGGATAAATTAAGCATAAACGACCTTTATCCGATAGATATATTTGTACGCACCCCCTGGGGTACCTAATCGAGGAGCCTCTGATTAAATTGCGTTGGATGGATGAGCGAGAGAGATTTTTGTCAGTTTGCTCAAAAAACGCAGGCAACACTTTATGTATTAACGAGGCTTTTTGGGCTAACTGGCAGAAATTTATCCGCTCAGCCGCCGACAGCGTTTTAATCAGAGGTTCCAATAAAAGAAAGGAATTGTAATTATGGCGAAGATAACAGTAGATGAAAACCTTTGCAAAGGCTGTGAGCTATGCGTAAAGGCCTGTCCTAGAGGCATAATCGCCCTCTCACCTGACCGCATAAACGCAAAGGGCTATCACCCGGCGGAGCTTATCGACGAATCGAAGTGCACAGGCTGCAGCTCCTGCGGTATTATGTGTCCGGACACAGCTATCATTGTTGAACGATAACACGAAAGGATTGAATATTCATAATGGCTGAAAAAGTTCTGATGAAGGGCAACGAAGCCCTCGCGGAAGCCGCTATTAGTGCTGGCTGCCGTCATTTTTTCGGATATCCGATTACGCCGCAGACAGAAGTGGCTGCATATATGGCGAAAAAGCTGCCTAAAATCGGCGGATGCTTCCTCCAGGCAGAATCCGAAATTGCCTCAATAAACATGGTTCTCGGCGCAGCATCAGCTGGCGTCCGCGCTATGACCTCCTCAAGCTCACCCGGAATAAGCCTTATGTCCGAGGGTATTTCGTATATTGCAGGCTGTGACCTGCCCGCGCTCATCATCAACGTACAGCGCGGCGGCCCCGGACTCGGCGGCATCCAGCCCTCTCAGGCCGACTATTGGCAGGCGACCAAGGCTACCGGACACGGTGACTTCCATATTCTCGTTCTAGCCCCCTCCACCGTTCAGGAGGCTGTTGACCTCGTCACCCTTGGCTTCGACCTCGGCGACAAGTACCGCATGCCCGCTATGATTTTCTCCGACGGTATGCTCGGTCAGATGATGGAACCTGTTGTTCTTCCCGAAAAGACCGACAAGGCGCCCATAGACAAGCCCTGGGCTACAAACGGACATAAAAATCAGCGCGTACACAATATTACAAACTCGCTTTTCCTTGACCCGAACAAGCTTGAGTACACTGTTGACAAGCGCTTCGAAAAGTATGCCGAGATAAAGAAAACCGAGCAGCGCGCCGAGGAGTATCTCGTAGAGGATGCCGAGCTTGTTCTCGTCGCCTACGGCGCTTCCTCCCGTATCTGCCGCAGCGTAGTTAACACCGCTCGCGAGGCTGGCCTCAAGGTCGGTCTTATCCGTCCGATAACGCTTTGGCCCTTCCCCGACGATGTAGTAAGCAAGGCTGCTGATTCCGCTTCGACTAAGGCCTTCCTATGCGTCGAAATGAGCATGGGCCAGATGGTTGAGGACGTAAAGCTCGTCGTAAAGGACAAAAAGCCAGTTCACTTCCGCGGACGCACGGGCGGAATCATCCCGACTCCCGACGAGGTTTACGAGGAAGTTAAAGCAATAATGGGAGGTGCAAAATAATGGCTGTTGTATTCAAAAAACCTAATGCCCTTACGGACGCACCGAGGCATTACTGTCCCGGCTGCACGCACGGCATTATTCACCGCCTCGTAGCAGAGGCCATAGACGAGCTTGGCATTGAGGGCCGCACAGTCGGCATAGCGCCTGTCGGCTGCTCCGTTATGGCCTATGACTACTTTGGCTGCGACATGATAGAGGCCGCCCACGGACGCGCCCCCGCCGTCGCCACCGGAGTCAAAAGAGCCTGCCCCGACAATATCGTTTTCACCTATCAGGGAGACGGCGACCTTGCCGCTATCGGTATGTGTGAAACCGTTCACGCTGCCGCTAGAGGCGAAAATATTACCGTTATCTTCGTAAACAACGCGATTT